>JAGQRC010000944.1 GCA_020425835.1 Planctomycetota bacterium
TGCTCACGCAGGACGAGCCGGGACGACGAGACTCTTCGCGACCGACGTACGGGGTCGCGGCGGCCGACACGGATGGCGATGGCGATACCGACCTTCTGGTCTGCGCCTACGGGCGACAGTGGAACCTCCACTGGCGCAACGACGGCGATCGATTCACGGAGATCGCGGAACGGACGACCTTCGACGGGGATGATCTCCGTAGCGGTGTCTACCCGGAGGGGGTGAAGCGCGACCCCGAGAAGCCGTTCCGATCCAACGGCAACACCTTCGACGTCCAACTCGCCGACTTCGACGAGGACGGAGACCTCGACGCCTTCCTCGCAGAGATCTGCCACTGGTGGGCGGGCGAGTCGTCGGATCGATCGACGCTGCTGATCAACGCGTCGGACGAATCGTCGATGACCTTCCGACGCGATCGAGCCCGGGGAATCGACCGCCCACACGCGAGTGATCACTGGAACGAGGGAGACCTCTACGCGGCGTGGGCCGATGTCGACGGTGACGGTCGGCTCGATCTGTGGCTGGCGAGTGGTGACTACCCCGATGACCAGCGCCTCCGGCTCTTCCACCAGGTGATCGACCGCGACGATCCACGGCCGCGGTTCGAAGACGCGACCGCGAGGCTCGGCATCGACTGGGAAGGATCCGGCTGCCCTTCGATCGGGGATGTCGACCGCGATGGGGACCCGGACATCGTCATCGGCCGGAGCCTGTTCCGTCTCTCGAAGGAGAAACGCGAGGAGCTGGGAACCCACCCGGGACTGTGGATCAACCATCGCGATGCCTCGTGCCCTCGATCCCGCGTCGCGAGGATCCGGGTCCGAGGGCGCGGCGCCGGAGGCACGAACACCTTCGGAATCGGCTGCCGACTCGTCGCCACCTCCGGCGACCGAACGCAACATCGGACGATCCACGGGGGCTCCGGACATTCCGGTCATCAGGATCCTCCGGAGGTCCTGGTTTCCTTCCCGGGGTCGTCGTCCGACCGCTTCGATCTCGAGATCCGTTGGGCCGACGCGAAGCGCACCCGAACCCTGTTGGAGGGCCTCTCCCTCGGGAACGAGATCACGATCCACGAGTCCACCGGTGAAGATCCACCGCGAGTGGAGACCGAACCGCTCCACGATGGAGGGGTGCGCGAACGGCGTTGATCGCTCGACTCTCGCAGAGGATCCGACGGATCACGAGCAGAGCGGGAAGTGGGCGAGAGCTCGGTACGCCGGAGGTGCACCTCGTCGGAGCTGGCTCTCGAAGAGCGTGACCGACTGCACCCAGAGCCGACCGAACGAGCGTTCCCGGCCTGCGTCTCGCCACCGTCGAATCGTATCGATCGTGTCGCGGCGCGGTTCTCGCGCGCGGACACGCGCGAGCGTGACGTGCGGGGAGAAGGGTCGCTCCTCGTCGGCGACGCCGAACTCGCTCAGAGTCTCGGAGAGTTCGCAGTACAACTCGATGAGCGCATCGCGCCCCTCCTCGACGCCGACCCAGAGGACGCGGGGACGGCGCACGGGGAACGCGCCGATTCCGGAGAGCTCCGCCATGGTCCCGGACCGTCGTCGACAACGAGCCGCGAGGGCCTTCGCGAGCTCGTCGAGCTCGCGGCGGGCGCGGTTTCCCAGGAACCGCAGGGTCACGTGGAGTTGGTTCGGCTCGACCCATCGGAGCGCGCGGGCCATCTCCGGCTCCCCTCGCCGAGTGGCGGTCATCCAATCGTCGAGGGTCTCCCGTAGCGGCGTGTCGAGCTCGATCGCGAGAAACGCGCGGACCTCGCCGTCCTCGATCAGGGACAAGCCCCGAAACTCGGGCAGTGCAAGCCGTCGGTGGTCGGGTCGTCGCCGCAACCACCGGTGGGCGCGGGCATCGCGCCGCCTTGGAAAATGACCGCGAGAATGGCGACCACATCGGCGATGTTGAGGCG
>JAGQRC010000945.1 GCA_020425835.1 Planctomycetota bacterium
CACCGAGATCCAGATCGTTCCGGTCGTGCGGAACATGCTCGGCTACTTCCAGCTCGATCTCAGCAATCCGATCCACATCTCGGACCCGGCCGGCACTCCATCGCTCGACCGTCGAGCCGACGGGCGACCCTCCGTGGCCGGTCATCCCGGCACGGGAGAAGCGCTGGTCGCATGGGTCCGGTACACCGAGGACTACCTCGAGCCGTACACACCGCCGGTCTTCTACCGTCAGCTCATCGGCTGCACCGAGGTGTTCTGCAACGCCCCGGAGCCGGCCGCGCGTCCGAAGCTCACGGCAACATCGATCGCGGTTCGCCGCGTCGACACCCAAGGCGTGATTCCGGGCGAGGACATCCAGACGATCTACTCGCCGGGGATCAACGTGCAGCCGCACATCGAGTTCTCGCCGACGGGCAACCTCGCCTACTGCGTCTGGATCAACGACAGCATCCATCAGGACCTGCTCGAGTCGAACCGAGGGCGATCGCTGCTCTACTCGGTCTACGACGCGAGCACCGACACCTGGTCGGCGCCGATGGACGCGGTCCTCTTCCCCGACGACTATCCGGGCATCCTGGAGCCGGTCCTCGTGCTCAAGGATGATCTCAACGGCATGCTCGCGTTCACCGCGCTCGAGTCCAACGCGCCGATCGACGACAGCGGCCTCGGCCGCGGGAGCCGCTACCTGTTCGCGTCGCGACTGGTCAACGGCGTGTTCGAGGAGCCGGTGAGGATTCGCGGTCGTTGTGACGCTCGCGAGTATGGCTACAGCCAATCGCTGTTCATCAACATCCCGGAGTGGGTCGACCCGCTGGACGGGCTCCACTACAAGCGACCGGAGTGGGTGATGGGTTGGCAGGAGCTCGGTCACATCGGCGTCGAGGAGGGGACCGGGAATCTCAAGGTCAGCACCTTCGACGACTCGACCGGGATCTGGTCCACGCCGACTCGTCTGCTGCCCGAGGGAACGATCGTCTCGAACGTCGCCGCTTCCATCAGTGGCAACTCGGTGAACTCGGTGCACTTCAACAGCGGCCCCTCGGCTCAGTTCGGGCTCGGAGGCCCGATCGTCACGGGTTACCAGATGGGGGTGCACGAGCTCGGTCCGGATGCCGCGATCACGCGTTGTGATGTCGACGTGCCCTTCGCCTCGCCGGGGGCGACGGTGGGGGTGAAGGTCGAGGTCGAGAACCAAGGGTTGTCCTCGACGCCGTACGACGCGAGCGACATGTCGGTCACGAGCCTCGAGGCGGTCTTCGTCGCCGAGGACGGATCCGAGACGGTCGTCGCCGAGCTCCCGCTCCCGATCCTCGAGGTCGGCCACCTCGCCCAGCTCGACTTCCAGGTCGAGATGCCGCACCGACCGACTCGACTGCGGGTGCGCGTGGTCGGGATCCCCCGGGATCGCGATCCTTCCAACGACGAGCGCGAGTGCTACCTCGGCGCGCCGGCTCCGACGGACGCCAGCTGCCGGATCATCTCGACGGTGAACGAAGAGGGCGAGACCGAACTCGCCGTCGACCTTCGGTGGGAGAACCCGGTGCTCTACGATGCGATCTGGCTCTATCGCGACGGATCGATGTTCCGCGCCCTGCCGGGGCGGGCCGATCGATATGTCGACGTGCAGGTCGGCGGGGGTCTCCACACCTACGAGATCCGCGGCGTCGTCGCGGCGTCGAAGTCGGCGAAGACTCCCGTGCCGTGTGATGTCGTGCCCCCGCCGTTGGGGATCGGCTTCGTGCGCGGCGATGCCAACAGCGATGGAGAGGTCGACATCTCGGATGTGATCTTCTCGCTGAGCTACCTCTTCACGGAAGGGGACGACCCCGCGTGCTTCGCCACTGGCGACGCCAACCATGACGGCGAGATCGATATCTCCGACTCGATCTACCTCCTGAGCTACCTGTTCCAGGGCG
>JAGQRC010000946.1 GCA_020425835.1 Planctomycetota bacterium
GGTGCCGTCGGACATCGCCGATTCCGTTCCCGAGAACTCGGTCGGGTTCACGGCGGTGTCGTTCGATCTGGTCGAGATCTGGAAGGGGATGAGCTCGTCGCTCCCAGCTCCGGTGCAGCAGCAGGTCCGAGCCTTCGAGCAGAACCTGAAGATGAGTCTCGTCGATGATGTGCTGGCGAAGATCGGAAACACGATCGTGTTCTCGCAGGTCGCCGCGCCCGGTCGGGAGAAGCCGTCGGTGTTGATGAGCCTCGCGCTCGCCGACGGCGGCGGCCTCTTGGCCACCCTCGACAAGCTGACTCCGATGGTCCCGGTGCCGCTGAACTTCCAGCCCGGTCCCGGCGGCGCGAAACTCCTGACGCTCCCCGGAAACGGAAGCAACGGTGGGCTCGCGATCACCGACCATGGTCTCCTGGCGAGCGACGATCGCTCTCTCCTCGACGCCGCGCTCGGGGGGCGGGGCGGTGTCCCGGCCGGATCCGCCGCGCATCGGGTGATCGAGCGGTTCGGCGGGCGCGCGTCGGTGTTGAGTTGGTGCTCCGGCGAGTCGATGTCGCAATCTCCGGAAGCGCGAAAGGTCCTCGACCTGGCGCTGCGCCAAGGGGGGAGCGACGGACTCGGCGAGATCGTCGGTGCCTTCCCGTGGTTGGACATGGGAGCGGCCCTCGGCGACGTCGTCCTGGCGGTCACTCCGGAGAAGACCGGTCTTCGGTGCATGAGCGAGTCGGACTGCGGGTTCCTCCCGTTCGCCATGATCGCCGCGGCGCTCGAAGTGGAGTCGCGACAGGCGAAACAGGTGAGATCCGTGATCGACTCGTTGGTCGTTCGCATTCGTGCCGCGCAGCAGTCGTACCGCGAGCAACACGGCAAGTATGCGGGGAGCCTCTACGATCTCGAGCGAAGCGGCGTGATCGATCGCTCCTTCGCACGAGGAGTGGACGGTTCGATCGTCTATCGCGTCGTCGAGGAGGGCCGCGACTGGCGGCTCGAGGTGAAGCACAGCTCGGGCTCCCGGCGTTTCGTCGTCGACGCCCAGGGAACCATCCTCTCGAACCAGTAGCCGGTATCTCGAATCTGAGACGAGGGTCGATACCCGATGACTGTGAGTTCCGAATCCCTCTCCGAGGCACTCGATGGCCTTCCCGTTCTCGGGAGTTCTCGCGAACTGTTCACGGCGGTCGAGGAGGTCGTCCGCGGCTATCTCGGTCGTGACCGATTCTCGATCGTCGGAAGCCAGAAGGGGCGATTCCGACTGGTCTACTCCAACGCATGGGCGGCTCGCGATCATCGCCTGAGCTCTCCGGAGATCGATCTCGAGGAGGTCGAGACCGCCGCGCGGACGACCACGCCCCATCTCACAGGGCCGGTGGGGCCGCCGAGCAGCATGAGGATCGAGGGGAAGACACTTCCTGTCCGGCGTGTCTGGCGTCTCGGCAATCGCGACGGCGACGACGCGCACATCGTCTTCCACGACGAGCCGGAGGATGGCGCATGGGGTTGCTCCGACCAGCACGTGACCATGGTCGCGCGGGGCCTGACCGCCGCCTACTACCAGTTCTTCGAGACTCAGCGTCTGCACGAGGAGACCGACCTGCTCCGAGCCAAGCTCGAGGCGATCAACGAGATCGGGAAGTTCCTCGGATCGCTGGACCTCGAAGTCCTGTTGACCAAGCTGATGGAGCTCTCGCTCTACGTCGTGCAGGGCCAGGTCGGCTCGATCATCCTCGCCCGCGACGGGAAACAGTCCTACGAGAGCCCGATCGAGTGGGGACTCACTCTCGAGATGGCGAGCTTCTTCCGGAATCCGGAGGGCCGTGCGCTCTACGAGGTGGTCATCGAGTCGGGTGAAGCGATCGCCGCGCAGAGTTTCTCTCCCGACGGCGAGTTCCGAATCGTCGACGCCGGGGTCCACGTCG
>JAGQRC010000947.1 GCA_020425835.1 Planctomycetota bacterium
AGGTTGCCCCCGAAGGTCGCGACGGTGGTGGGCCGGGCGATGGTCTCGACGCCGACCGCGACCTCCACATCCTCGAGCGGACCGCCGGGAACGACCTGGAAGTTCTCATCCGCCAGCCAACCCTGCACGACGAAGCCCGTCGCAGGATCGTGGAGGAGATTCGACGGGTTCAGCGTGAACGAGCCGTCGCGCGTGTAGACGGGCCCCCCCGCGGCATCGTTCAGGATGAAGAAGCCATCACCCTGGATCGCGAGGTCCGTGTTGACTCCGGTCGCTTCCGTCGGACCTTGCCCGAAGTTGGCGGTCGTCGACGCGATCTGAGTCCCCAGTCCCACCTGCACGGGATCGATGCCTCCGAGGAATCCTTGAGGAGCGATCCCGTACTGGAGCGTCTGATTGAGGAGAGTGGAGAAATCGACGCGAGACGTCTTGAACGCGGTGGTGTCGACGTTCGCGATGTTGTTGCCGACCACCTCGATGCGAAACTGTTGCGCGCGGAGTCCGGTGACGGCGGTGTTCAGGGATCGGATCAGAGCCACGGGCTGGACCTCTCACGATGCGACGCGCGCACCGGTTGAACCAACGACCCCGTCCTTGGGAACTCGCGCTGCCCGATCCGTGGGCGGCGCAGGGTGCGCGATCAGGCGGTCTCGGCCGACGCTTGGATCTCCGTCACCGAAGAGAGCGGAAGGAGACGGTTCTCGAGTCCGAGGAGCACGTCGCCATCCTGGACGACGACGCTCTGGACCGTGCCGCTGACGGGGTTTCCGTCCGCGTCCTCTCCCTCAATCTGTCGACCGATCAACGAGCCGGCCGAAGCGATTTGTTGACCGAGCAGCAGCGATTCGATGCCTTCGGACAGCTTCGTGGTCGCCTGCAAGGTCTGCATCTGGACCAGCTGGTTCAGGAACTGCTGGTTGTCCATCGGCTCGAGGGGATCCTGGTTGGTCAGCTCCGAGATCATGATCTCGAAGAAGTCCTCCTGGGCCAGCGCGTTCGAGCGACTCCCCGACGAGCTCGACGTCGTGGCGCCCAACACATCACTCAATGCATCCATGTCTCTCCCGTTCCTTCCCGAGTCGGATCATCTCCGCAGATCGAGGCGACGGCCTCGTGATCCGCTCAGATCCAGGACCTCGACCTCGGGGACCTCGGTCCCCGGATCGGCGACTTCTTCGAGCGAGCGGGCAGCGAAGCTCGCCGGTGTCTCCCGTTGCGACTCGCCGCCCGAACTCTTCAGATCGATCGTGACCGCCCCCCCCTGCTCACCGTAGGCATCGAGCATCTCCTCGAGCGTGGCGAGGTGCTTCGAGATCGCGTCTCGAATCTCGGGCGAGTCCACCTCGAGGTGGACGCCGAGCCGATCGGATCCCCAGCGAACCTCGACATCGATGCGCCCGAACTGCGGTGGGTCGAGACGCAGACGGAGGTGGCTCTCACCGCGCCGCAGGACGCCACGAAGCGCTCGCTGCACCTTGCGTGCGATCATGCCTTCTTCGTTCGTGTCGACGGTCACCGACTTCTCGGCGGCACCGGTCGTCGAGGCGCGAACCGACGAGTCGACGGTCGAGGTCCCATCGATCCGGGTGACCGGCGCCGAGTTCGAGCTCGACGAGCCCGTCGGTGTTGGACCGGTCGCCGAGGTCGTCGTGGTCTCTGCGCTCGAACGGACGACCTCCCCCGGCGCGGTGTCGGTCGAAACGCTCGCGGTCACGCCCGCCGCCCTCGGCGAGCCAGACGTCCCGTCGCGACCGAAGTCCTTCTCCGGGGTCGAGCCTCCGGTGTTCGTCGCGGGGCTCTTCGTCGAGTCGTCGGCGAGAAGGTGGAAGGAGGTCGCACCACCCGCGGAGGAGGATCGCCCCGTGCTCTTCGGCTCCGCGAAGTACTGACCGAGAGCGGGGGCAGCGTCGTCG
>JAGQRC010000948.1 GCA_020425835.1 Planctomycetota bacterium
CGTCTTGGTGGATCCGTCGAGTTTCGGCGGGAGCGCTGGCCGACGGAAGCTCGTGCTCTCGGCCGGGAACGGGTTTCTCAACGGGCTCCTAGTTCACGAGTGTGAACGTTCCGTTGTTCGCGGCGGCGATCTGCTGCATGAGCTGGATGCCCTGCTCGGACGCCGAGATGAAGATCGTGTGAATCGGGACGTGCTCGTAGTTCGCGCCGTTGATGTCCGACAACGCCTGAGCGCCCTGCTCCGAAGTGTATGGCGGCGGGCACTCCGGGACACCGTCGCCCACGATGATCACCGCTTTGTTGCGCTTGCTGCACAGGTGCGAGATCTGCACAGTCTTGACCGCGGCCGCGGCGAGGCAGGTCGTACCGTCCGCCATCATGTTGCTGATGAAGGAGATCGCGCTCGACTTGGCACCGACGGTCGCGCGCTTCGGGGCCTCCGACCAGACGGTGTAGTTGGTGTTGAAGGCGACGATGCTGAACTCGGCCCGTCGAGAGAGCTGATTGACGGCGTTCGTCATCTCCTGCTTCAGCGTGGCCAACGGGGCGCCACCCGACCAACCCATGCTGCAGGACTTGTCGAGACACCAGAAGAACGCGTCACCCTCGTACTCGGAACCGTAGAACTGGATGCTCTCGGGCGCGTCCTCGTCTTCCTCGTCGTCGCCTTGGCCACCGGAGGGGAGGTCGAGGGGTCGGCGAGTGCCGCCGTTCGGCCCGGAGCCTCCGTCTTGGGCGAGAATCCACCCGCTCGCTCCCGCGAGCACGGTCAGTAGAACGGTCAGCATGAGTTTCATCGGTCGTCTCCTTCTCGGAACGGCCCCGCTCCCATCGGCCCCCTTGGCACTCGGGTCGGACCCTTCCTCACTTATCGGACCCACTCTGCCTCGGTCGACTCGGCCACAGCCGAATCTCCCGGTGTGCAGTGCGCGATCGCGGCTCGCGCGACGCTCGGACCAGAACTCGGTTCCGCGTCCCGTGCTTGCTCGGTCGGCCATCGTCGGCCACTCGGCCTGCCGAATCGAACGAGCTGGGACGCCAAGAACCTCAGACGATCCCCTGGATCTCCCCTGAGACTTCCCCTCTTGCTTCTGTCCTGATCGACGGAGTCGAACTCCGATTCCCGCGCACTCTTCTCAAAACGCCGCGTGTCGAGAGGACTGTCGGAACACGGTACAGACGGGGATCGAGTCGCCTCAGCGTTCGGGATGCGAACCGCTGTTGCGGCCGAAACCCGTCCGCGCTCGCGTTCGCTCCCAGAGGCTCCGGAGCCGAACCGAGCAGGTGATCCAGCGATGATCGGCTGAACGACCGTTCAACAAGACCCCCAGCCCAAACTCTCTCGGATCGACCGAGAACGTGTATCGGCTCGCGCTCTCCTCGAGGAAGTCCTCCACCGCGGTCAACACGCCGTTGCGCGGGCCCCCCTCGTGCGTCGCATGAGCGAGGTCGGCGTTGAGCCCACTCGGGTGGAGTGCGTCGCTGCCGCGCACGACCCCGCCCCGCGCCCACGGCTGACGGGCGTTCGGCGGGATGTCGGACGGTGCGTAGTAGAGGTCTCGACGACCGTAGGGCCAACCGACGTCGTGGAGGAAGACCGTTCCCGGATTCGTGAGCAGATGCCGACGTTCGATCCAGTGCAACTCGTTCGAGACGGTGTACCAGTTGTGGTCACCGTCGATGAGGATGCAGTCGAACTCGGCCTCGATGACCGGAAGCACGTCCAGACTGCGACCGACCGCGACCGAGACTCTCGGCTCGTCTGCGTACTGCAGCAAGAGATCCGCGTCCCGACAGGGATCGATCAGCGTGATCTCGACGTCGGGGAGTCGCAGGAGGAGATCGGTGTTCGCTCCCCGTTGCGCCCCGATCTCACAGATCCGCCGATACCCGCAACGCCGAATGTGGGG
>JAGQRC010000949.1 GCA_020425835.1 Planctomycetota bacterium
TGTTCGGCTCCAACGGACCGACGATGGGCACCTGTCGGTGTCGGACGAACTTGAAGTGACGCGCCAGCTGGACCTTCGCGGTCTCGAGGCCGTCGAGCTCGCGCCACGCTCGCCAGGGGATCTTCGCCCCGCCGATCGTGAGCGGCGCGCTCTGGTCGAGGGCCGCCGCGAAGAGGTGCACCGTGCGGGTCTCGGTCTTCGCCTTGTCCTTCTTCTTCGGCGCGAGACCGGGGTGGACCAGCTCGAGTCGGACTCCGACCTTGTCCTTCAGATCATCGAGCTTCTTGGCGTCCTTCTCGACCGATCGCAGCGCGAGCTTCAGTGGCTTCTCCCGCTCGAGATCGTGGGCGAGTCGCTGCACGATCTCGTACTCCCGCGCGTCGGCGTAGAAGTACAGGTGGACACCGAGCTCGCCCTGGGTCGTGGAGAAGCGTGCGGTGCGATCGAGTGCATCGCGATACGCCACCATCTGTTGACGCAGTTCGCGCTCCGGGTCGGGTGGGGGGGCGTCTCCCGAACTCGTCTGCGCCGTCGCGACGGCGACGACCGCGAGTCCGAGGCTCGCGCCGAGGAGGACCCCTCGGGCGAGGTCCGACGATGTCCGGACGTATCGGGGACGTCGGCGTGCGGACGCGAGCGAAGGGTCGGGACCAGGATTCGCGCGGATCACGGGTCGGCCTTCCAGGTTCGGCGATCGGGAGGTCGATCGACGACATTCTAACAGTCCGTGGGAAGCGGCTCCCGTTCCGAGAGTCCAGATTCGCGCGGCCGGAGTTTCTGCGCGACGATGGAGCAAGCGCCGTGGTCCGCCGAGCGCTCGTCGGTTAGCCTTTCGCCCCGCTCGAGAAGGGAGCTCCGTGGTCGGATTCTCGCAACAGCGCGGAGATCGGCTCGACTTCGATGTCATCGTCGTCGGTAGCGGGATCGCTGGGCTCAGCTACGTCCTCGAGCTCCTCGACGCGCGTCCCGGCGCACGAGTCGCATTGGTCACGAAGGACCGACTCGGGGAGGGCAACAGTCGCTACGCGCAGGGGGGAATCGCCAGCGTCGCTCGCGCGGACGACTCCATCGATCAGCACGTCGCCGACACGCTGTCCGCGGGCGACGGCCTCTGCCTCGAGTCGGCGGTGCGCGAGATCCTCGGCCGCGCCCCGGAGTGCATGCAGAGGCTCATCGCCCGCGGAGTCGCGTTCGATCGCGATCGAGACCAGTCGTACGATCTCGCGCTCGAGGGCGGTCACAGCCGCCGCCGGATCTACCATGCGGGGGACCGCACCGGGGAGGCGATCATCGAGACGCTGGTCGCTCGCGTTCGCGACCGAGCCGAGGTCCAGATCTTCGAGCATCACACGGTGGTCGGGCTGATCGCCTCGACCCTGAAGCACCGTCCCGGGTCTGCCCCGGAAGTGCACGGCGCCTATCTCCTCGACGGACAAGCGGGACCGATTCACGTCGTGCGGGCGCGAGTCACCGTGCTGGCGACCGGGGGTGCGGGCAAGGTGTACCGCTACACCTCCAACTCGGAGCTGGCGACCGGGGATGGGATCGCCATGGCCTACCGCGTCGGGGCCCGGGTCGGGAACCTCGAGTTCTACCAGTTCCACCCGACGCTCCTGTACCACTCGGAGGTCAACAACTTCCTCATCACGGAAGCGCTTCGAGGCGAAGGCGCCCACCTCTGTCATCCGCGGACCGGTGAGCGGTTCATGGAACGCTACGAGCCCCGAGCGATGGAGCTCGCGACGCGCGACAAGGTCGTCCGGGCGATCTTCACCGAGATGGAGCGAGACGGACTGGACAACGTTCGCCTCGACGTCCGCCATCTCGACTCCGAGAAGCTCGCCGGCCATTTCCCGTTGATCCTCTCGACGCTGAAGCGACTCGGCATCGACGTCGAGAAGGGGACGAT
>JAGQRC010000950.1 GCA_020425835.1 Planctomycetota bacterium
CTGCGCGGTATCTCGAAGAAGAGCTACTCGTTCCCATGGGATCAGGACGATCCCGCGAAGCGCGAGAAGGCTGCGAAGCGGTGGGCGGAGTGGGCGGCCGAGAAAGACGAGACCCACTCGGACGCCGACACCGACGAAGGACCCGCGAAGCAACCGCAATCCCGCGAGCCAGACTCCCCGGCCCCGAGCCGGTCGATTCGACCGTGAGTCGGCCGACGCCCGCTCGGCAGTACTGGAGACCGACGCACTACCGGGTCTTCACCATTTTTTTCTCGAGTCACCGGCTCCAACTCCACGTTTCTCGTGGCTGTCCGGGCCGGTGAATCTGACTGAATCCCCTTGTGCGCTGCCTCTGCCCGTGCGCGAACGGTGTCGTGTTCGCTCCGCGCGTTCGTCCTCTCCGAGTCGAGGACGGCACTGAAGTCCTTCCGGGCCGTGTATGGGATATTCGACCGGCGAACAACGGCCGTCGACGTCCGGAGTGCTCATCGTTCCTTGCAGTATTCCTCCAATTCTGAAGTCATACCGCCAACGTGCAATCGGGACTGGAAGGGGTTTTGCCGTTCCAGTCTCGGCTCTAAATAGCTTTCAAAAAGTGAGTTACAGTCGCTTCCCCGAGTTGTTCGCGGCTTTGACTCGCGACATCCCTTCTGCTAGGATCGCCGATCCAACAGTGCTCGTCACGTGGGTTGAATGGACTAGGGGACTGGGTCACGAACCGGGACCGGTGTCACTGGACCGGAGACTGGTCACCGAACGCCCCGGAGCTACTCTGGAGCGACCGCGAGTGGACTCGAGTGCCGGGCCCGTCCCGGGGGGAACATCGAGACCGCAGTTGCGGTGAGGCCACTTGGCGAGTTCGTATCGGGGACGGTTGGTCTTTGGACCGCAGGACTGCGCGGTTCGGGGAGGGTTGCAGGCTCACTCACGTGGTTCGCCTGGGGATTTTTGGTCGACACCGGCCCGCTGGCCGTCGTCGAGTTCGCGGCGCTGATCGGTTATCGCGCGGCGATTCACTCCTCGAGAAGTCGGGGAGCGAGAGGGGAAGGTTCGATGCGGGGTGTCCAAGTCGTTTCGAGGATCGAAGTGCGAAGTCGGTCGACACACGGTCCCAGTGATCGATCTTCGCCGGACTGCCCCATGTCTCGCGAACCCAGAGTCTATCGAGTCGAGAACCGGCGCCGCTAGCGCCGCCACGAACAACTGAAGCAAGAACTCAGGTACTCCGCTCCGCACGCTGGAGCGGAAGAGAGTCCGGTCGACCGAGATGTCGAGCGGCCAGGGGGACCTTCATGTCCACTCGCGATGCATCGGCGATGGGTCGTCGCCTCGAGGAGCTCGACACGAGCCCAACCCACGACGCCCGTTTGGCACCCGAGGAGATCGGCTCCGAGGGCGGCGAATCCATGGCCTGGATCCGGATTGCCTCCGTGCTCGGTCGGGAGCTCGGAGAGGACAAGCTCGGCCGGTGGTTCGGATTCACCAGGATCATTCACGACGATGGCCGTCACATGGTCCTCGGCACGCCAAACCTCTTCGTACAAGGCTGGATCGAGCGGAGGTACCTGCCCATTCTCGAGTCTTCGGTCGAGGAGGTCGTCGGACCTCGCGACCTGTCGCTGAAGGTCGACGGCGAGGCATACCGGCGCTTCCGTGCTGATGAGTCCCAGTTCCTCGTCCATTGCGCGGAGGACCCTCCGTTGGGGCCGACCCGGGTGGACCACCTCGGGACAGATGATCGGGCGAAGGGGGAGACGCCAGCTTCGAAAGTCGAGGGAAGAGACCCGGGTGATCTAGGGCTCCAATTCGACACGCTGGACCCGCGGAGCGGCGGAAGGACGACGCCCGCGACACGTGGTTGCGAGGTCGCGACCACCTGTCGCTCTCTCGACGTCGCGGAGCCACGGA
>JAGQRC010000951.1 GCA_020425835.1 Planctomycetota bacterium
CGATCGAGGTGGGGAAGCTGCTCGACGAGAGAAGGGCGGAGAACATCTCCGTGATCGATGTGCGGAAACTGCTTCCGATCACGTCGTACTTCGTCGTGGCGACCGGCTCTTCGTCACGTGCGATCCGAATGCTCGGTGACGCCGCCGAGAACCTCCTCCGTGGGAGTTCGTTCCAGAAACTCGGCGTCGAGACCGACGACGAGGGCCGCTGGGTCTGCATCGACTACTCCGAAGTCGTCGTGCATCTGTTCGAGCCCGAGGCTCGGGAGTTCTACGACTTGGAGCGGCTCTGGAGCGATGCGCCACGGGTCCCGGTTCCGCGGCCCTCGACGCCGACGGGATCCCGGTCGACGGATGACCCCGACGGGAGTGCTCCATCGGGGTCACCCGATCACGGCTCGGAGTAGATCTCCAGATAGCTCAGCGTTCCGCGGCCCGCGTCCCCGCGGCCGACAGTGAGCCATCCTCCGCCCGGCAGTGGATACGGAGTTCCTCCCGTCGCTCCGCTCGGCCACGCGACGACCTGGCGTGGAACGCGACGCGTCTCCGCTCCGTCACTCAGGTCGAACAGCTCGATCCCCGCCAAGGTGGGAACCCAGAGGTTCGCGCCGAATCTTCGCGGCATCCCGACGAGGAGGGGACCCTCCGGATCCGCAGTGCCGGTCGGACTGGGGCTCGAAGTCACGCTGAGAGTGAGGTCGAAGAAGCGTCGGTGCCGACCGGCAGTGTCGACGGTGCGGAAGCTCATCGTGTTGCCGTCGCAGCGGACTCCGACGTCGAGGAGTGCGATCTCACCGTCGAGGGGACCCAACAGGGACGTCTGTCTCTCGACCGGAACGCGCCACTCGATCGTCCAGGTACGGAGGTTCATGGCGATCAAGTTGGTCGAGTCGGGGGGCAAGGTGATCCACAGTGGGCCCCTCGGGGTGTCGATCACCGGGCTCTTCGCCGGATAGCGGAGGCGTGGGGCAGGGAGCTGGACGAAGAGAACTCCGAAAAAGATGGGCCTCGTGTTCGACCGGACGCGATGCTCGAGCTCGTCGTACTGGGGGTAGAACTGAACGCCTCGGTAGTCCCCGGTCTCCGCTCCGAGTCGGACGAGGGTGCCGAAGCTCGTCCCGATCAGGATCTCGCCCCCGTAGGAGGTCAACTCGACACTCGGGAGGAGTCCGCGAAGATCGTGGGCGCACATCCACGTCGTGCGACGGGTTCCCAGGCTTCGTTGCCACAGCCGTTGACGGCGATCGAGATCGATGGCGGTGACTCGGAGCTCGACATCGGCGACCCCGCTGAACGTTGGGACGTAGAGTCGTCGACCGATGAGAACGGGCTTGCCGCAAACGGTCGCGCTCTCCTCGAGAATCTCCCCGACATCGCAGACGAGTGACGGCGGCTCCTCCCCCTGGGGCTGTGCGAAGACGAACAGACGATTGAGTCCTTGGTCGCGACCGCGTTGCACGTCGAACAAGTGGTTGGACGTGTGACGGTTCGCCTCGTCCCGAGCGGTTCGGAACAGCACGGCGAAGTGGTCTCGATTCGATGTCAACACGACCGGCTGGAGGAGCAGCGACGGGTTGGGCCGAGAGGTTCCGAACGAGGTGGACTCGAAGCTCCACTCGACGCGGGACGGGCGCGTGGTGGTCACCGAGAACAGCTGGCTCCCCGTGGCGAGCACGACGCGCTGCTCCTGGATCAGAGGGAAGATCGCGTCGAGTGGCGTTCGGCGGTCGGGATGTTCGGGCTCACCGACCTCGGTCGGATCCCGACGATCGGGATTGGAGGCGAGCTCGAGCGGGTAGCGGCAGACGAGGTACAGCTCGTCCGGGAGCGTCGCCGCCGCCGGCTCGTTCCCCGGCCAGGTCTCGGTCAACGGGCCCGGCTCGTCGGGATCGACGAGTTCGTGAGTCA
>JAGQRC010000093.1 GCA_020425835.1 Planctomycetota bacterium
GAAGATCGTGTGCGACACCTTGATCATCTCGAGGAAGGTGCGGGTCCTCGCCGCCAAGGTCGTCATCGCATTCCCCAGCGAGGATAGAGATCGTTGTCGATGCCGAGGTGATCGAGGATGCGGGACACGACGAAGTCGACCTGCGCGGCGACGCTGTCGCCCGGCGACTGATAGAAGGTCAGAACGGGGGGGATCACGGTGGCGCCGGCACGCGTCAGACGGAGCAGGTTCTCGAGGTGGATCGTCGAGAGCGGCGCTTCGCGCGGAACGACGATCAACGGCTTGCGCTCCTTGAGCATCACGTCGGCCGCCCGACGCAACAGGTTGTCGGACGTCCCCGCGGCGATCGCCCCGATCGTCCCCATGGAGCAGGGCACGATCACCATGGCGTCCATGCGCGACGAACCGCTGGCCATCGGCGCGTAGTAGTCCTTCTCCGCGTACTCGAGGAGACGCTCGTGGGTGAGCCCCGGGATGATCGTGCGATCCCTCGGGCCGTCACCGAGGTCGAGTTCCTCACGGACGACCAACCGTCCCGCTCCCGAGCACGTGAGGTGAACCTCGCAGTCGCGGGCGAGGAGCAGCTCGATCAACCGCACGGCGATGGGGGCGCCACTCGCGCCGGTGATCCCGACCGCGATCCGTCGACGTTCGCTCATTCGCCCCTCCTCCAGAGATCTCGCGCGATCAATTCGCCGATCCACTGCAACCGTCGCTCGATCTCCTCGGGCTTCTCGAACAGCACCGCCGAACGATCCCGCGCCTCGATGAAGCGTCGCGTCTCCGGCAGGAGGATGTCGTCGGGCGTCCACTCCACCA
Source organism: Planctomycetota bacterium (assembly GCA_020425835.1). The sequence continues at coordinate 820 of JAGQRC010000093.1, forward strand.
GATGCTCGACCAGGCGAATCCACGCGTCGGTGAGCCCGACCACGCCGAGCTCCGCGACGATCCACTCGACCGGCTCCGGCACCGCCAGGTAGATCGCGGCGTGGCGCAGATCGATCTCGTCCTCTCCCAGCAACGCGCTGCGGGATGTCACGGTGAGCGCGTCGAGGAGATGGGTCTCGCCCGGCCGCGATGCCGTGGACACGGGGTCCTTGTCCGTGGGGGCGGCCGGTTTCCGCGCGCCGCCGAGGAGCGCGACCCCGATCGCCTCGAAGTCCGCGAGTTCGTAATGCTCTTCGTCGACACCGAACCGGATCGTCAGCGACGAGGCGTCGGCACGCAGGGCGTTCGCGCGCCGTCGGACGCTCGGCGAGAGGGGAAGGTCGTCCGGGATCCGATGCAGCGTCACCCCGAGCTCGTCCCGAACCCAATCGATGACGCGCGTCGCGATCGACTCGGGCACACTCTGGATGACCCAGCCGCCACCGTAGCGAAGCCGGGTCGCGAGATCGGTCGGGTGCATGCCGAGGATCGGCGCGATACCCCGAGAGGCCGGTCCCACTTCGAGGGAGGCGTCGCGGGGAAGGACCAAGTGGAAGTGTTCGCTCGGGGTGGACACCATCTCGTCGAGCTCACGCCCTGCCGACGTGCAGGGCGACATTTCCCGGCAGCAGTCGTCGCCACCGGACCGCCTTGAACCCCGCGTCGCGCATCTGGAACGCGAGCTCTTCGCCGCGCGGCCAGCGGTCGATCGATTCCTGCAAGTAGGTGTACGCGCGGTCGGGGCTCCGCGAGATGACGTTGCCGATCACCGGTAGCACCTTGTGACAGTAGACGTCGAAGAGCTGGCGGACGACCGGGGTCTCGACCGGGGTGAACTCGAGCAGCACGAGGTGGCCGCCGCGCTTCAACACGCGCCGGAGCTCTCGGAGCCCGCCGCTCAGGTTCTCGACATTGCGGATCCCGAATCCGACCGTCGCGCCGTCGAACGACTCCGACTCGAACGGGAGGTGCAACGTGTCCGCGGCCATGAACCGATGAATGAGGGCACCGTCGGGACCGCGTTTGCGGTCGCCGCGTCGGAGCATGGGGATCGAGAAGTCCGTCGAGAGCACCGTGGCGCGGCGACGCCGATTCGTGAGTTCCCGCAACAGCGCGAACGAGAGGTCACCGGTGCCGGCGCAGGCGTCGAGGAAGTGGGTCCCGCGATCGAGAGACAGCTCGCGCACCGCGATCCGACGCCACCAACGATCGAGGTGGAACGACAGCAGGTGGTTGAGCAGGTCGTAGCGGGGGGCGATCGCATCGAAGAGACGACGGATCTTGCCCCGCTCCTTGTCGAGGTAGGGGTGCGCGGGGCTCGTCGAGATGGCGACCGGGGAGGGCGGCTCGTGCATGGGTCTCTTCGATCTGGGTCGGCAGGGGAACGAGCGGAGGATTCTAGCAGCCCGATCCGAAATGTCAGTCCGCCCGGAACTCGGAGTTCTCCCGTCTACCAGCCGGGCCTACAATGCATCGTCGAAGCAGCGGATCGACCTCCCTCGGTCGTTCGCGATGGACACGAGAAAGAGGTCGGGAATGCGCGAGTGGGATTCGAGTGCAGCTTCCGAAGTCGGACGGGCCGAGTCCCGACGGAAGCCCGGACCGAATCGACTGGATCGGGTCCCGGCCGATCACCGGTCGGCGTGGGTCACGATCCTCGGGACCGGACTGATGGTGTTCGCGTTGTCGCTCGCGAGCCCCGTCGATCTCCGGGCGCAGCCTGCACCGCCTCAGCCGCAACCCGCACCGATTCCGGCACCGACGCCCGGCGAGCCGGATGAGCCGAGGGAGCCGAAGGAGCCGGGGAAACCGGGCGAGCCCGACGAGCCGAAGAAACCGATCGCGGTGCGCGCCGACGTCTCGTTCTTCTCGATCCCCGATGCGCTCGCCGATGCCAAGATGAGCTACAAGCCACTGCTCGTGATCTATCCGGGACCGGCGCCCGCGGCCGAGGGTGAAGAGGCCCCGACCGATCCGTGGACATCGATCGAGAAGACCCTGCTCGCCGGTCAGCGCAAGGCGCTCGACAAGTACGTCGGGGTCACCTTCGTCGACACCTCGGCCGTGGCGGTGATCGAGCGGTTCGGTGGGGTGTCGAAGACGTTGATCGCGCTCTGCGACTTCGGCGGCAACGTCGTGAAGCGATGGGACGGGGAGCTGCCGAGTCGTGGCGCCTTCCGCAAGGCGGTTCGGCAGGTCTACAACGCCAATCGCGAGCTCGCCACGCGCTATCAGAAGGTCCTGCAAGCGGTGGACAAGGCTCACTACGCGCTCAAGACGGACAAACCGAAGGAGGCGACCGCCCTCTACATCGAGGCGGAGAAGGTGGCGCTCCCTCCCGACTCCGAGCCCCGCAAGGCGGTCACCGAGCTGCGCCGCGCGATCGATGAGCGGATCGAGAAGCGCAAGAAGAAGGCAAAAGAGTTGGAGGACAAGAAGGACTACTTGAGCGCGATCGACGAGCTGCAGCGCATCATGCAGGACTTCCCTCTTCCCGACGTTCGCGACGAGCTGCGCAAGAAGACCGCGGAGCTCTGGGAGAAGCTCCGGGGATTCGGGCGATGACCTCGGCGCCGAGGTCGCCCGAGGTCGCGACGTCGTCGACCGAGGCGCTGGCGCACGGCTCCGAGGGACTGCACCAGCTGGATGCCGAGTCCTTGATCGCCCGCTTCGACGACGAGCAGGCTTCGATCACCCGCGCGCTCTCCGATGCGCGCCCACGGATCGCCGAACTCGCGAGGTCCATGGCACGAGCGCTCGCCGGCGAGGGCCGCGTGATCTATGTCGGCGCAGGGACCAGCGGTCGTCTCGGCGTGCTCGACGCGGCGGAGTGGTCGCCCACCTTCGCCGTCGATCCGACGCGCGTCCTCGGTCGCATCGCCGGCGGTCCCCGTGCGTTGAGCGCGGCGGTCGAGGGTGCGGAGGACGACGAAGCGAGCGCCGAGGAAGACCTCGAGGCGCTGTCGTTCGCCGCACGCGATCTCTTGATCGGGCTCTCCGCGTCCGGTGGCGCGCCGTATGTTCGTCGCGCCCTCTGCGTCGCGCGAGAGCGAGGCGCCGCACGGGCGTTGATCACCGCGGGCGAGCCTCCGATCGCCGATCCGGAGTTGCTGGTGGTGCGACTCTCGACCGGGCCGGAGATCCTCGCCGGATCGACACGGCTCAAGGCGGCGACGGCGACCCACCAAGTGCTCCAACGTGCGTCGACCGCGTGCGCGGTGCTCTCGGGTTGGGTCTATGCGGGGCGCATGGTCGAGATGCGTCCGACCAATCGGAAGCTCCGCGATCGAGCGGAGCGGATCGTCGCCGAGCTCGGGGAACTCCCTCGCGCCGAGGCCGCGGCGCTCCTGCGCGAATGTGGTGACGACATCAAGGTGGCGCTCGTCGCACGACGGCTCACGATCGATCCGACGCGGGCGCGGGCCGAGCTCGCGAACGTGGGGCGGCGACTGACCGAGATCCCCGGCTTCTGATCGATCGAGAGCGGCCCTTGAGTCCCGACGGTTCGTCGAGCTTCGATCGTTTCCTCGCACTGCGCGCCCGTCGGACGGTTCGCTGGCTGGGACTCATGTCGGGAACATCGTGCGACGGCATCGACAGCGCGATCGTCGACCTCTCCGAGTGCGACGACGGCATTCCGATGGCCAAGCTCATCGCCGGAGAGGTGCGTCCGTTCGCGACGTCGTTCTCTGCGGAGCTGTCGCGCGACCTCGACGGCCGGGGATCGGCGCGAACGACCGCCGAGTCCGCTGCGCGCTGGGATCGTCGCCTCGGTGAGGCGTTCGCTTCCGCAGCACAGGAGGCGATGGCGAAGCACGGTCCGGTGGATGCGATCGCGCTGTCCGGTCACACGTTCGCCCACCATCCCGAGGTTGGCGCGACGCTCCAAGTGGGCAGTCCCTCCATCGTCGCCGCTGCGACCGAGACGCCGGTGGTCGGGGCGTTTCGAACGAGCGACGTCGCCCACGGTGGGGAAGGTGCGCCCCTCGTTCCGGCAGGCGATCGCGTTTGGTTCGCCTCTGATGACGGACCGGTCGCCGTGTTGAACCTCGGGGGCATTGGCAATCTGACCTGGCTCCCGGATCGCCGTGGGATGCCGAGCGCTCGGGACACGGGGCCGTCGAACCTGGTCCTCGACCTCGTCGTGCGCGAGGCGACGGGCGAACCGTTCGACCAAGACGGCCGTCGGGCTCGAACCGGTGAGCCGCACGGGGCCTGGATCGATCGATGGAACGAGCACCCGTTCTTCTCGTCGTCGCGGCGAACCACCGGTCGCGAGGAGTTCGGACGCGGGTGGGTCGAAGCGCATCGCGCGGAGCTCGAGACGCTCTCGCTCGAGGATCGGCTCGCCACGCTGGCCGGGTGGGTCGCGTCCAATGTCGTGCGAGTGCTGGGCGAGTGGATCGCGCCGGGGGACGCGCGCCTCCTCGTCGGTGGCGGTGGGGCGCGCAACGAGGCGATCCTCGCCGCGCTCCTGGCCCACGGGATCGAGCAGCTGGAGGTCCTCGATCGCGAACGCCACGGCGTCGGCGGAGACCTTCGCGAGGCGGCGGCCTTCGCGGTCCTCGGTCACGAGTTCTTACACCAGCGGCCGGCGGCGTTTCCGACGACCACCGGCTGTCGCGCGCCGGGGCCGATCGGCGCGTTGTGGATTCCTCGTTGACCCTGCGGTGGCCGTGGGGGGTTGTCAGGGATAGAGTGTGCGGCCGTCGGACCCGATAACCGAGGAGGCGCCTCGGCCCCACCTGCGGTTCCTTCCGACCCGAGTTCTCGACTGCTAGACAGGCCAGCACCATGAGCAGTTTCGACGCGACCATCGATCGACCCGGCGACGCCGAAATGGCTCCTGTCCACCAGTGGGTGGAGGAGATCGGGACGCGACTCGAGGGTTGGTCCCACAGCGTGAAGCACATCTCGACCGAAGAGTGGGCGCGGCTGCGGGCCGCGGTCGCCGGAACCTTCGCGAAGAAGCGGGTCGAGGGCATTCTCCGCGACGTGATGTCTCGCGTCGGGATGCGAGCGAAGGAGAGCGAGCTCGACGCGATGGTCGACGAGCTCCGGATGCGCGTCCTCGACTACCGCCAAGGCCTCACGATCGAGAACTACGCCGACCACTGGGTCGAGCCGCCGACGATCCGCGTCTGAGCTTCGCGGATCGCGAGCCGATCAGGGGCAGCTCGACGCGTCACACGTGAGCGCGTCGGGCGTCGGATCCACCCCGCAGTCCGGGTACGGCGCGCTCGGCGCCGCGCCACCGGAGAACAGGTGCGCGAGGATCGAGATCGGGTCGGAGATGTCGAATCCGCCGTCGTCGTTCGCATCGCAGGCGGACGGACAGTCGGCGCTCCCCACCGGATCGAACAGCGCCGACAACGCGGCGATCGCATCGCTCAGATCCAACATCCCATCGTTGCCACAGTCCCCGCGCCGGAACGGTGTGAGATTCGGCAGGGAGAAGACGTCGATCAGGAGGTCTTCCTGGCCGTTGATCGCGTCTTGGGCGAGTGTGACGATCCGTCCGTTGCGCTGCGCGAGTGCCGTTCCGCGATAGACGATGCCGACCGGCAGTAGCGGGAACGACCACTCGAGGGTCCCGTCGGGGGCGTAGTGGAGGAGCGTTCCGCGCGGGATCGACGCGCCGATCTGATGGTCGGCGAGCACCGTCGCGCGACCCGTGGCATCGACCCCCACTGCGCGCCCGACGTCGACCGCGGAGCCGAAGTCGAACGGTGTCGACGCTTCGATGGTGCCCTCACGAATCCGCAGAGTGACGCAGTCGAAGAAATCCGCGGCGTCGACATGCTCTCCGAAGCCCGTGATCCAGACCGAGTCGTCGGGGGCGATCGCGCTCGCTCGCGGTTCGAAGGAGCCGCAGAAGATCGCCGGCGACGTGTACTCCGTCTCCCACTCCAGCACGCCATCGGTCGAGTAGCGAACGGTCCGTGACTCGAAGACGCCGCACGCCGTCTCCATCATGTGCGTCGCGATCGGTCGACCGAACGAGTCGAGCACCAGGGTGGAAGGACCGAGCGTCGATCCGAACGCGCCACCCACGGTGTGGTCCCAGACGACGCTTCCGAGCGCGTCGAACTTGGCGGTGAGCCCGCCGCCGGGGATTGCCAACCGTCGTCCGGTGACATAGACCTGCATCGCCGCGTCCACGGCGATCGCGTCGAACTGCACGGCGGTCGCCGGAGTGCCGGCAAAGGTATTGGTCCAACGCAGTGATCCATCGGACTCCCGCACGATGACCTCGAACGCGTCGTTCTCGGTCTGCCCGACGACGACCGAGCCATCGCTCGCGACCACGACTCGGGCCCGGAGCGCTCCGGGGGAGGAGGAGCCGATGGGATCGAGCTGGGTCCAACTCTCGGTCCCGTCGGTCTCGTAGCGGATCGTGACCAGGGATTGACCCCCGCCCACCTCGAACGAGTATCCGACCGCGTAGACCACGCCGGCATCGGTGACGGCGATGTCGTGGAGCTCGTCGAAGTCGAGGGAGTGATGCCGCTCCCAGAGAAGAGTGCCGGTCGGCGCGTACTTGAGCACCGTGAAGTCGTAGTTCGTCGCGAAGCCGAACGAAGTCGCGCCGACGTAGACGTTGCCCGCCGCGTCGAGCCCGACCGCGACGGGATTGTCCGAGTGGTTCTCGGGACCGTTGTAGACGCGCTGCCAGAGCGGCGTGGGTTGTCCGGAGGCGAAGGCGGGGCAGAACGCCACGGCGGCCACGAGCAGGATGACCAGACGACGGAGCACGGGAGGACCTCGTTTCGAGACGAAGGGGGAGCCGGTGTCAGGGAGGCGGATTCCGCGCGTCTCGTTTCCGGGAAAGTCGGCGGGTCGCCCGATCGTCGTGCGCAGAGGGTCCGTTGAACGACCCTGTTCCCGTAGGAGCGGTCATCCCACCTCAGGATCGGGAGCGCTCGAAGGAGGCCAGCCCTTCCGCGAGGCCGATCGTCGGCGACCAGCCGTCGAGCTCGATCCGGAGTCGGGAGACATCCGACACCGAGCGACGGATGTCGCCGGCGCGCGGGGGAGCGTAGGTCGGCTCGCCCGAGACACCGTACGACTGCATCACGGCACGAGCGAGGTCGCCGATCGTGACCGACTCGCCGCGAGCGACGTTGAGGACCGCGCCGTCGAAGGGGGTGGACCGCTCGATCGCGAGGAGATTCGCGTGCGCGACATCTTCGACGTGCACGAAGTCGCGCGTCTGGTCGCCGTCGCCGTAGATGGTCGGAGTCTCGCCATCGGCGCAGCGCGCGCGGAAGATCGGGATCGCGGCCGCGTAGTCGGAGTCGGCCCGTTGACGGGGTCCGTAGACGTTGAAGTAGCGGAACGAGACCGCGTCCGGGCCGCCGCCCTGCGCGGAGACGCGACAGAGGTGCTCGCCCGTCAGCTTGTGCACGCCGTAGGGGGAGACCGGACAGAGCGGAGCGTTCTCGGTCAGCACGGTGGTCGCATTGCCGTAGACTGCGGATGACGAGGCGAAGACGAGGCGTCGAACCTCGGCGCGTCGGCACTCATCGAGAAGGAGCGCCGTCCCTTCGATGTTGATCCCTGCGGCGCCGACCGGATCGGCGACCGACGCGGGGACCGAAGCGAGCGCCGCGTAGTGGAGGACGAAGTCGACATCGCGCAGCGCCGCGCGGAGCGTCGCGCGGTCGCGGATGTCGCCGTGGACGATCTCGCAGGCGCGACCCTCGAGGTTCTCACGCCGACCGGTCGAGAAGTCGTCGTAGACGACCGTCTCGTGACCGTGAGCTTCGAGTCGTTCGACCAGATGGCTCCCGATGAACCCGGCGCCACCCGTGACCAGAACTCGCGACAACCGCGACCTCCTCCCAGACCTTCCTCGTTCTTCGGTCCGTGGACGGACCCGGGACCGCGGAAGACTCAGTCGCTCCCGACGAAGAGGCTCTTCTTCACGACCGCGTGCATGCCCCAGTTGCCGTCGACGACCTGGGTCACCCCGAAATCGACCGCGATCGACATCAGGGACACCGCCTCGTCCTCGGAGAGGCCCTGCGTGGTCATGAGAAAGTGGCGCATCTTCCGGAACGCATCGCGCAGCGCGAGGTCGGTCGACGACTTCGAGTAGATCTCGGACTGTGCCTTGGC
>JAGQRC010000952.1 GCA_020425835.1 Planctomycetota bacterium
TGTCGGTGGCTGTACGAATGGAGATCTGGAGAGGAATCGAGCCACTCGGCTCGGTGACGAGGTGAGTCCTATGGTTGCTAGTGCACACCGAGCATTGGACGCGGGACTCCCCGACGTCCGACGCGACTCCGGGGTAACGGCGGACGTCTTCGCGCAGGCCCGCCCGGAAGTCGTTATCGGTACACCATGCGACTTCAACGTCATCGTGCACCGCGAACGCTCGCGTTCCGACCGGCTCGGGGACGAGTTCACCGTTCTGTTCCTCTCGGACCGTGAGGCGTTGCCGGCACGGAGCATCGGCAATGCACTCGAGCTACCGGAGGAGTTGGCGTGGGCGGACGACGACCGCCTCGCGCTGATCTTCCCGCATGCATCGTCCCAGGAGGCTCTCGACGCGCTTCGCAGCCGATGGAAGTTCTTGTTGGATCGTCCGGGTCTGCGGATCGAGCGCCTGACCTACCCCCTCGACAGCCGACCGGTCTCGATCGATCCGCGCACCGCTGCGGAGTTGCCCGAGCGTCCCGAAGGTGGTCGTGGCAAACCTCCGGTCAGCGCTGGACCGTGCGATCGCCGCAGCCCGCTCGGGGTCGGCAATGCCATGCCCGGCGGACTCGGCGCTCTCCTCGGCCGGTCCTGACCGATCGCCGGGGGATCGTAGAGGTTTCGTGGCGGAAGCGCCGACTCCACGACTCCGACGCCGTTCGACATCCAACGCGTCAGTCCCGCGCTCCGAGACGGCTCACACACGCCCCGCGTCGACATCGCCGAGGAACCCGCGGATGCGATCGATCAATTCGGTCGACGCGCGATTGCCGATCGGACCCGCCGCCGAAAGCTGGTCGACTCGGTCGAGCTTCTCCAGGAGTTCCGCCTCGTCGATCGCGACGGTGACCTTGCCGAGCGACCCGAGACGTTCCGCCGTCGCGACCTGATGGTCGTTCCGCGTCTCTCCGAGACTGCCGCGTCGCGGCAGGACGAGAATGGGCTTCCCGCACTCGAGCGCTGTCAGAATGGAGCCCATCCCCGCATGGGCGATCACGACGTCACACGCGACCATCCGCTCTCGGTATGGCGCCGGTTCGAGAAAGTCCACCGAGTCGAAGTGCTGCGGCCGCGTGCCATCGGCGATCTGCGCGAAAATGTCCTGGCGTCCGGTTCTTCCCGCCCATTCGTCGACCGTGAGCACGAGTCGATCGAACGGGAGCTGCGCACCGACCGTGATGAAGATCACGCTTGCTCCCTCGTCCCGCGGCAATCGACCCATTCCCCGAGATCCGTGTCGTAGCGACGGACCACCCGAGCGGGAGTCCCCACGACGATCGACAGCGGCGGAACGTCCCGCGTCACGATGCTCCCCGCGCCGACGATGCTCCGCTCGCCGATGGTCACGCCCTTGAGCACCATCACCTGCTCACCGAGCCAAACGTAGTCGCCGATGTCGACCGGCGCCGTGCGGACTCGCGCATTGGACACGACCGGGTCGAACGGATCCGAGAAGTCGTGGTCATGGTCACTGATGTAGACGTTGGCGGCGATGAGGACCCCGTCCCCGATCGTGACCCGCTCGACCGCTCCGATGTGGATCCCGGGGTGAATCTTGCAGCCATCACCGATCCTGATCTTGGGCTTTCCTTCGTCGGGCCCCATCGCCTCGAGCCGGGCGCCGGGCCAGATCCAGACAGATCGTCCGATCTCGATGAACCTCGCGCCGCCGATCGAGGCGCCGGCACCGACGTCGGAGCCCTCCCCGAACCGAGCGAATCGCCGACGCCACTTCCACCCACGGACCGCCTTGCGCGCCTTCCGCCAGAGCCGACCGAGCAGGGGACGCCGATCATGCAGTTGGATGGAGCGCGTCTCGTTGTTTCCCATGGATCGCCTGGAGCTCGGGGACGGAGAGGACGG
>JAGQRC010000953.1 GCA_020425835.1 Planctomycetota bacterium
CTCCGCTCACGATCGGCGGCAGCGGCTTCACGAGCGGAGCGCTGGTCTTCGTCGGATCGCGACTCGCATCGGAAGTCGTGGTCAGCGCCACCCAGATCGATTGTGTCGCACCTGCCGGTTCGGGAGCGGTCCGAGTCCAGGTGCAGAACCCCGATGGGCGGGTGGGCATCTCGAGCAACTCGATCGACTACAGCTACTCGCCACGGATCGACGCGGTCTACCCCGGTGCCGGATCGGTCGACGGCGCCACCGCGGTCACCCTGAGCGGCGTCGGCTTCGAGCCCGGCGCGACGGTCACCTTCGCGGGGGTGGTCGCCTCGGTCGTGTCGACGGAGTTCGACCGTGTCGAGGTGTTGACGCCTCCCGGTGCCGCGGGAACGGCGGTGATTCGCGTCGAGAATCCGCTCGGCCCGTCGCACGAGGTCAGCGGCGCGTTCCAGTACCTCGCGCACCCGGACCCGACGATCAACTCGGTGACTCCCGGGTCCGGATCCACGGTGAGCGGCACGGCGCTCCAGATCCTCGGATCGGGCTTCCAGGCCGGCGTTCAAGTGCGTTTCGGCGTCAACGCCGACGGGACCGGCGGCACGATCGCCGCCTCGGTCACCCGTCGGAGCGACACCTGGATCGAAGCGGTCACGCCCAACCTCACGCCCGGCATCCACTCCATCGCGGTCGAGAATCCCGATGGCTCGAAGGTGTGCGCGATCGACGCCTTCGAGGCGGTGCCACCCGTCGCGTCGAGTCGGAGCTCTGGGGGCGGCGGGTGCAGCGCCATCGTGATCCCGATCGTCCCCGGCGGATCCGGGTCCCTCGGTGGACCGGACCAGTGGGGACTCCTGACGCCATGGCTCCTGTTGATCGCGTTCGCCTGCGTGTCGCGAATCCTCCGGCGATCGCGGCCGATCCCGACGTTGCCCGCCTGAGCGACCGTCAGAGTATCGGTCGAAGGACGAAGTCGTTGTCGACGGTGTTCACGGGCACCTCGTCGCGGCGCTGCGGCATGAATCCGGACTTCTCCACGGCGATCCGCACCGGGTGCGACCCGAGCGACTCGATCCGATAGGCGCCGGCGTCGTCGGTCGCCGCCTTCAGTCGGCGCATTCCATCCGATGTGTCGATCACCTCGACGGTGACGCCGGCGATCGGTGCGCCATCGGACTCGTGGACGTGACCCGAGACGAACGAGCCGCGCAGCAGTCGAAGCTCGAGACGGGTGACGGTCTCCCCGTCGATCAACTCGATGCCGGGCACTTCGCCGACGCGGTAGCCTTCCTTCTCGATCCGGATCGAGACCCGCCCACTCCGGATCCCCGAGATCGCGAACCTCCCAGCGGTATCGGTGGTCGCGACACATTCGAGAGTCTCGATCCGGGAGACGCCGGTTCCATCACGATCGATCGCCACCCGCGCCCCGGCGACCGGTACTCCCTGCTCGTCGACGACGATCCCGTCCACCCCGCCACCCGTTCGCATCGACAACCGCACTCCGCCCCGGGTCACACCGGCGGTGAGGTCGAAGGGCTCGGACCACGTCTCGAGGTACTCCGAGTGCCACGCCACGAGGAAACAATCGCTTCCTGGCCTCACGTCATCGAGGACGAACGATCCAGCGACATCGGTGGTCGCCGTGCGCGACAGGGCCATCGCGAACGGCAGGCTCGCATCCGCCTTGCGCCGGACCTCGACCTGCGCCCCGATGACCGGCTCGCCACCCTTGCCGAGGATGACCCCGAGGACGACGGCACAGGGTTCGAGTTCCAGGTCCACGCCCGGGGTCACCTCCCCCGCGACCACGCCGGGCCACGAGAGTTGAGTGCGAGCGTATCCGACCGCTTCGGCGTCGAGGCGAACGCCTCCGCTTCGCTCCTCGGTGACTCCGCGGATCTCGTAGTCGCCCTTC
>JAGQRC010000954.1 GCA_020425835.1 Planctomycetota bacterium
GCGCGGCGATCGAGACCGCCGACCGATCGCGCGCCCGCGTCGCCTCGCGAGATGATAAGTCCCTGCATCGACGCGCCTTGAGGCGGCGGATCTCGCGAGTCCGGCCGCGGGCTGCACTCGATGGTCATCTGTCGAGTGTGGTCTCGGTAGAATCGCACTTCCCGTTCGCCCTGCCTCCGACGACCCGCGTGAGACGTCGAACCCCGGAGACCCATGCCCTCGGACGAAGACGACCCCGAGTTGGACTGGCTCGACCTGCTCGCCGAGCGACTCGGGCAGCGTTACGGACTGTCGTTCGATCCGCCCCCGGAGCCGACGACGGATCTTCGCTCATCGTTCGCCCGTCGGGCGAAGAGTCCCTTGCGGGTGGAGCGAGAGATCGGTCGCGGCGGAATGGGCAGGATCCTGAAGGTGTGGGACGACGAGCTCGGTCGACCGATGGCGCTCAAGACGTTGTGGGCCGACGCCCCCGGTTCCGGACCGAGCGGTCGTCTCTTCGAAGAGGCGCAGATCCTCGGCCAGCTCGACCATCCGGGGGTCGTGCCGGTCTACGAGTTCTCGAGCGATGGCCCCGAAGGCGCTTACTTCACGATGCGGAAGATCCGGGGCCGCAATCTCCAAGCGGTCCTTCCGCAGATCCGATCCCGAGTGGAGGGCTGGTCGCTGACCCGAGGGATCGGCGTCATCGTCGCGGTGTGCGACACGATGGACTACGCGCACTCGCGACACGTCGTGCATCGAGATCTGAAGCCGGCCAATGTGATGATCGGGGAGTTCGGAGAGGTCTACGTGGTGGACTGGGGGCTCGCCAAGGTTCTCGGGGCGCGCGCGGACGAGGATGCGGGGCGCGACGGTCGCGCGGCGGTGTCGACCGATCGCGCGGAGCTGGCGCGATCGGGGTCGGAGTCGAGCTCCCTCCTGACTCGCGATGGCGAGCTGATCGGGACCCCTTACTTCATGTCGCCGGAACAGGCCAACGGTGACGATCTCGGTCCAGCGGCCGACATCTATGCGGTGGGGACGCTGCTCTACTGCGTCTTGACCGGGGTTCCACCCTACAAGTCCGAAGGATCCGCCACCGATCACGCCACGGTGCTCCGCCGACTTCGCGCGAGTCCGCCGGAGCCGGTGGAGTCTCTCGACCCTCGATCCCCGAGTGAGTTGGTCGCCATCTGCGAGAAGGCGATGGCTCGCGCTCCCGAGGAACGGTACGCGAGCATGCGGGACATGGCCGACGACCTCCGCGCGTACCTCGACGGTCGAGTCGTGAGCGCGCATCGCACCGGAGCCTGGGCCGAGTTGCAGAAGTGGATCCTCCGGAACAAGACGGCCGCCGCGTCCATCGCGCTCCTCGTCTCCGTCGCGATCCTGGGTTCGCTGGCCTTCGCGCAGCACGAGTCCCGAGTTCGGGAGCGTGCCCTCCACGAGTCCTACATCGCCAACATCCCGGCGGCCGGCGAGGCGACCGAGGCGAACGAGCTGGACGAGGCGCGTCGTCGACTCGATCGCTGCGCTCCGGAGTATCGTGGCTTCGAGTACGAGGTCTTGGAGGCCGCCCTCGACACCAGCGTCCACACCCTCGCGACGGGCTTGGACGAAGCGCGAGACATCGCCGGCATGCCCGACGGTCGACACGCCGCGGTCTGCGGTGGGAGCTCGAACGACAAGATTCGATGGATCGACGTCGATACCGGCGACGTCCTCGCGGCCGCGAGTCCCGAGGGGGCACGAGGAGTCGAGCGGGTCCACGTCCATCCGAGCGGCGAGTGGGTCTACTGGGCCGGCGGCCGGACGATCGGTCGCTGGAGCCCGAGGTCCGGTGCGCTCGAGACGTTGGTGGAGACCTTCGACGGCGCTCTCGATGTCGCGGTGGGACGTGACGGAACGGTCATCGCCGCG
>JAGQRC010000955.1 GCA_020425835.1 Planctomycetota bacterium
TGGACTGTCGACCGACACCAGGTCCCAAGCGGCGCTGGAGAGTTGATCGATGAAGAAGATGTCATCACCGGTCGCCGTCACGGTGTATCCGGCATCGATCGCAGCTTGACGCGCGTTCCCCTCGATCACCGATGGATCGAAGACGAGAACCTGTTGGGCCCGAACGGTCCCGGAAATCGTCGAAAGACTCAGCACAGCAAGCAGGAAGAAACGACGCATCCGACACACACCTCTCGACAAGGAAGCCCATATCCCCACCGAGGGAAGTTGTATCGCTCCGAGCGTCGGACGCGAGCGGATCATTCCGATCGGGATCGAGGCTCCTGCTCATCCGGCGTCTCGCGCCGGTCGACCACAGGCTCCGGCGCATCGCGGAATCCGCTCAGCGTGAGGTCGAACGGCAGGATCTTGCACAGGAGTGGGAGGAGCAGCATCCCACCCGGGAGCAGGAAGACCGCCAACATGGGGACGGCCTTGGCGAGATCCTGGAGCTGCAGCTTCAACTCGCCGCGCTCCGCGTCGGTGAGCGTTCGTCCGTTCGCCACCGCGGCGAGGTGCCCGACCGCGCGAAAGGACTCGCGCGTCTCGGTGGCCATGCCCCGCCACGCGCGCGCGAACTCAGCGCGAAGCGCGGGAAGGCCCTCGGTCTCCCGATAACGGGAGTCGGTGATGAAACGCGTTGCGCTGAATCGTTCTCGAGTCATGCGCGGCAGGATACCACAGAGTGGGAGGGCAGACCTCCTCACCGCCCTGCGACGACGGGAGGCGGGAAGCCCCCAGGATTCGAGGTCCCCGGCGCCCACCCGAGACTCGTTGGAGTGACTCGAGGTGCCGCCCCCGCACCCCGTCCCCCGCACCGACTGCGTCACGGACAGAGCAGCTACTCGACGCAGTCCACCGTAACCGGGGTCGGGTCCTCGCCGCACGTCGAGCCCGACGCCGGCGGCGGATCCGCAGCGACGATGAACAGACTCGCCAGCGCGTAGACGGCATCGGAAATGTCGAGGAGACCATCGTCATGGGTATCCGTGGCATCTCCGCAGGCCGCGACGGAACTCGGTGCTGGGACCTGCATTGATCAGGAAGGCCATCTCGTTCTGCCGCAGGGGGATGATGGTCGACGGCACGAAGTTGTCCTACGCGAAGCCATTGCAGGTCGTTCCCGAGCATGAACTCCGGCAGTCCGGGATTCCGTGTCGAGTTCTGGATGAGAGGAGAGTTCGGCGCTCAACCGGACCCGATCTTCGCCACGGTCGACAAGGCCACCGGCATCACCGGGGTGTCCGACACCGGATTGCATCACTCCCGGACTCTGAATCGAACGGAGCCACCGTGTCGAGGCGCCGACTCTTCAGCCGGCGCATCGCCGATGCTGCCGGCGGGGCGTTTCGACGGACTGCTACGGTACTCCGAGACTGAGGGAAACCCGAACCTCGAGGGACGACTGGCTCGTCCCCACGAAGTCGAGCCAGCCATCACCATTGAAGTCGACGACGTCGATCCAGTCCGCTCCCCGACCGCTCGCGAAACACTCCCGAGGCGAGAAAGTCCCGTCGCCGACGCCTCGGAGCAACACCACGTCGCTGATGTTGCTCGCCATGAGAACGTCGAGATGGCCGTCCGCGTCGATGTCCTCGACGATGAGTTGCTCCACCAATCGTCTCGCCGGGTAGTCGACAGCGGCTCCGAAGGTGCCGTTCCCGTTTCCGAGGAGGACACTGCAGGATTCGCTCACCAGGAACTTGCTGACGACGATGTCCAAGTCACCGTCCTCGTCGAAGTCGCCGAGGCCGACATCGGAGGCGACCCCTGACGTGTCGTAGTGCTGCCCCGCTCCGTAGCCCCCACTGCCATTCGCGAGGAACACCGTGACGTTGTTGTCGTTGGAAACGTA
>JAGQRC010000956.1 GCA_020425835.1 Planctomycetota bacterium
CTGGCTCATACTTCGAGTTTCGACGGGTGTGCTGGGCGCAGGAAGCTCGGGCTCTCGGCCGGAATGAGTTTCTCAACGGACTGCTAGACAGGGGGGCCGCCGGTCGAGAGATTCGTTAAGGCTCGGGCTCTCGGCCGGACAGAGTCTTACTTGCGTCGCAGCGGGTCGAGGCCGTGTTGGTCACCGGGGAAGCAGTCGCACGGGATGTCATCCTCGTGCGGCGGGATCGGATCTCCCGGCTGCCCCGTCGGCTCCCCGCTGGTGGCGGGGGAGGCGCCCGTCTTCGATCGGTGATCGACCAGCATGATCGGGAAGCTGCGTTTCCGGAACGGCGTGAGATCGTCCACTCCGCGGCGATCGAAGCGCGTCTGTGTCGAGGAGCGGGCGGACGCACCGAGATCGAAGACCAGCGCGGCGCCGACGGCGTAGTCACCGTGCGCGTTGATCTCACCCATCGGGGCGAGCGCGATCTCCGGCGTGAGCGCCCACGACGCATGGGCACCGAAGACCATGCTGTCCGCCTCGCCCGCCTGGTAGCCGATCCAGAGTTCGGTGTTGAGTCGATCCGTCCAGTCGTGTCCCCAGAAGCCCTCGTGACGGAGCGTCATGCGCTCCTCGATGACGCGGCCATCGTTGATCCGGACATCATCCGCGCGGAGAGGATAGGAGCCTCGCGCGCCGAAGTGATGTCGGCTCTGCGTCGAGATTCCCGCGACCCAGCGCAGCCCGAACAGATCGGCGTCGATGGCGGAGTGTCGGTAGTCGACGAGAACGGCGCCACCCGCGACGAGATCATCGGTCAGCTCGAGGTGACGGCCGAACAGTCCCGCGGTCGCGTCCCACAGCACTTCGCCGCCCTCGACGACGGTGAAGTCTCCGCCGACCTGTAGCCCCAACGAGTCGTTCGAGACGGGGAGCCCGACGTTGAAGCCGAGGGAGCCGAACCCGGTGGCTTCGCTCTTCGGCTCGTTCAACGCTCCGGCCGTGACGTCGACGTAGGAGTTCTGGAGGCGCAACCGCGGCGCCATCGTCTCGGAGCGGTAGATCTGCTCGTACTCCTCGCGCCGATCGGCGAGATCCCGCGGCTCGTCGGACGCCTGGACATCCTCTGGCTCCGGCTCGCGCTCGACCTCCTCCAGGCGCGTCGCAAGACGAGGCTTCTGAGTGCTGCCCGGTCGAGGCACTTCGGATCGCACGTCGAGCTTCGGAGCGAAAGCCAAGAGGGGCGGCTCCGTGGCCGCTTCGGTCGACACCTCGAGCGAGCGCTCTTCGAGGCGGTCGAGGAGATCCAGCTGCATCGCGGACCGCGCGTCGATCGCGTCGAGTTCCTCCTCGGCGCGCGGCTCGGCGATCGCCCAACCGGTCGCTCGGTCGAGCCAGTCGGCACCCGCTCGCTGCGTCGCTTGCCAGATCGACTGTCCCAGTCGAACGGCATCGTCTGAGAGCTGTCGTTGGGCATTCGTGGACGAATGAATGAAGATCGGGACAGCGAGTGCCATCGCAATGATCGCCGCCCAGGGTCGAATGGAAAGTCTTCTCGCCATCGAAGCCTCGAGTCCCCGGCATTCGAGTCCATCCGGGCCATGCGTCGCTGAAGGTGGGAAGTTGGAAGAGTGTCGTCGACCGCGATGCTATCACTCGCTCCGTCGGGGTGAACCCTGCAATCCCCCCCGATGGGCCGGTGCCGAACCCCACGCAAACCCGATCACCGGGAACCGTCCACGCCTTCGACGCCCGGTTCGGAAACCGGACCATGGGGCCGGGCCATCGCGGCTCCCTCCACCGATCGGCGCTGGTGCATGCCGGAGTTAGGAGAGGTCGAGACGCGTGCACGAGGGTTGCTGTTCGTCGGCTCGACCACGACATTCGTCGCCGACAGAGATGGGGAGTTT
>JAGQRC010000957.1 GCA_020425835.1 Planctomycetota bacterium
CCACGTCGAACGCGTGCTGGAGGATGCGCACTGGAACATCTCTCAGGCGGCGCGACTGCTCAACGTCGACCGCAAGACCGTCTACCACAAGATCCGGCAGTACGGGCTGCGCAAGGAAGAAGCCGGTGGATGAGCTGCGCCTGGTCGAGGTCGGCGTGCTCCCTGCGGGGCTCCTGGCCGACCTGGCCCGGTTCCTCCACCTGCGCAACGGCCGGCACTGCGAGAACACCGCGCCCCGTCTCGAACCGGACTTCGCGTTCGATCCCGCCCGCGCCCAGTATGACTCCCGCAAGCTCCTGACCGCGCTCGAGAAGGAGGCCTCGCGCCGATCGGCCACGCTGATCGGAGTGGCCGACGTCGACCTGGGATCGACCATCTTCTCGTACGTCTTCGGCGAATCGCGCCTCGGGGGCGATGCGGCCATCGTCTCGATGCGACGCCTGCGCCCGGAGGAGTACGGGCTCCCGGCCGATCCCCTGCTGCCCCTCGCACGACTACGGAGGGTCGTGCTCCACGAAGTGGGGCACCTCGCCGGTCTCCTCCATTGCCGGGAACCCGATTGCGTGATGAGATTCTCGGGGGTCGCCGAGGAGGTCGATCTGCTCGACGACGGCTTCTGCGCGGTCTGCGGCGAGACGTTCCTCGACCACCTGCGTGCCGGCGGAGCCGCGTCGTCGCCACCGCCGATCGACTCGGGAGACGGCCGCTGACGCGCTGCCGCCGATCGCGAGAGTCTGCTCCGATCGATCGTCGGCCTCCGGGATCTCTCAAAGATGAGGGGGCTCACGCCCCGTGATCGCGGAATCCCCTTACAGGAGGCCCGGTTGGGGCGACTACCATGGACCGGTAGTCAGCCCGACCTTGATGGTGTCCCCTCGTGGCGCACGGACCTGCCCGAGGGCGAACGAACAGAAGGAAGGTTCTCATGGATACGCGAATCGCCGAACCTCCGGCGAAGACTCAGGCGCAGCCCCGGCAGGAGTCGAAGGAGTCCAGTCCCCGACTTCCCCGGCGCGTGACCGTCGACGGAAACGAGGCCGCGGCCTCCGTCGCCTATCGACTCAGCGAGGTGATCGCGATCTATCCGATCACCCCCTCTTCCCCGATGGGAGAGCTGTCGGACCTCTGGTCCACGCAGGGCAAGCCGAACCTGTGGGGCACGGCGCCGCAGGTCACCGAGATGCAATCCGAAGGAGGCGCGGCCGGCGCCCTCCACGGAGCGCTCCAGACGGGCGCCCTCGCGACCACCTTTACCGCGTCGCAGGGTCTGCTCCTGATGATGCCGAACATGTTCAAGATCGCGGGCGAGCTGACCCCCGCGGTCTTCCATGTCGCGGCCCGCACCGTGGCGACCCACGCGCTTTCGATCTTCGGAGATCACTCCGACGTCTACGCGGTGCGTTCGACCGGTTTCGCGCTCCTCTCGTCGAACTCGGTCCAGGAGGCTCACGACCTGGCCCTCGTCGCCCACGCCGCGACGTTGCGCTCGCGCGTACCCTTCCTGCACTTCTTCGACGGTTTCCGCACCTCGCACGAGGTGGCCAAGATCGAGTGGCTGGAAGACGAGGATCTGCACGCGCTCGTCGACGAGTCCGCGGCGGCGGCCCATCGCGACCGCGCGCTGTCTCCCGATCGTCCTTTCGTTCGCGGAACCGCGCAGAATCCCGACACCTACTTCCAGGCGCGGGAAGCGGTGAACCCGTTCTATCAGAGCTGTCCCGAGATCGTCGCCGAGACGATGGAGCGGCTCGGCGCGCGGACCGGCCGCCACTACCACCTGTTCGACTACGTGGGGCATCCCGAGGCCGAGCGCGTCATCGTGATGATGGGCTCGGGCGCGGAAGCGGCCCACGAGCTGGTCGACTGGCGCGTGGCCCAAGGCGAGCGTCTCA
>JAGQRC010000958.1 GCA_020425835.1 Planctomycetota bacterium
CGCTTTGCCCTTCGCTGCATTCTCGACGCGTTGCGCCATCGAGGGTCGATCCCGACGATCGAGGAGTCGACCGAACCTGCGGTCATCCTCGGACGCGTCGACGACCGACAGCCGTCGCGATCGGAAGAGCCGCGCGACGATCTCATCGCGTGGGGAGGTCGGATCTATGGCTCTGGAGCCGTGGGCGATCCCTGCGAGGTGGTGCGGCGCGGGCTGTCGCAGGAAGGAAGTGCCTACGTCGCCCGTCTCGAGGGCATGTTCGCCGGCGCCCACTGGAGCGCTCGTGAACGTCGGCTCCTGTTGTTCCGCGATCGTCTCGGGTTCCGGCCGCTCTACTTCGCGACTTCCGGCGGGGCTCTGTTCTTCGCCTCCGAGGTGCGCTCGCTCCTCGCCAGCGACGCGATCCCTCGATCGCTCGACCGCGAGGGTCTCGCGACGTTCCTCTGGAATGGATTCGTCGTCGCTCCTCGGACCCTGGTCCATGGGGTGTCCGCGCTCCTCCCCGGCCACTGTCTCGAATTCGCTCCGGGGAGCGGAGAACCGCAGGTACGGGAGTACTGGCGAGTCGGTCCCTACCAGGAACGACCGGACGGGGAGACGCGAGTCCGCGACGCGCTCGAACAGGCCGTCGAGCGCCAGTGTGCGACCGAAGGTGAGCCCGGCTTCTTCCTGTCCGGGGGCATCGATTCGAGCGCGGTCGTCGCGTTGGCGGCGCGTCGCGTCGACCGTCCGCTCAAGACCTTCAACATCGCGTTCGAGTTCGAGGAGTACGACGAGACGCCCTACGCCGAGGCCGTCGCCCGCGGACTCGGGACCGACCACCGGACGATCCCCCTGACCGAGTCGGCGATGCGCAAGGACCTCGAGGCGGCGCTCTCGAGCCTCGATCAACCCAGTGTCGACGGGATCAACACGTACTTCGTGAGTCGCGCCGTTCGAGAGGCCGGATTCTCGGTCGCGCTCGGCGGGACCGGGGGGGACGATCTCTTCGGCGGGAACCGCACCTTTCTCGACATTCCGAAGATGGCGGTCTGGGGGCGACGGCTCGGTTGGCTTCCGGAGTCGGTTCGTCGCTCGGGCGGGCGTTGGATTCGTCGTTGGAAACTCGGCCCGACCCGGACCCTGCCGCACCAGACCCGTTGGGGCAAGCTCGACGAGGTGCTCGCCGCCGGAGCCGACCTGACCCCCCTGTACCAGCTGGTGGCGGCGAAGTTCACCCCGGAAACGGTTCGACGACTCTCGCCGTGGGCCGCGACGGCGTCGACTCGTTACGGGCTGACCACTGAGCGGTTCTCCTCGTTGTTGGCCGACACTGCACCGAACCCCGATCTCTTCGCGATCGCGCAGCTCGAGCTGGCGCTGTTCCTCGGAGATCGACTGTTGCGGGACATCGACGGTGTGACGTCCGCCGCCGGCCTGGAGGTTCGAGCGCCGCTCCTCGATGAGGGCGTGATCGCCGAGTGGCGGTCGGCGTCGTTGGACGCGATGTTCCTACCCCTCGGTCGCAAGGAGGCGCTCCGGCGCGCGGCGCTCTCGGACCTGGACCCAGGTCTGTTCGACCGACCCAAGGCGGGTTTCGTGATGCCGTTCGAGCGCTGGTTCCGCGGCGACCTGGGCGAGGGAATCGAGGCGGTGTTCCGCGACGCGGAGCTCTGTCGATCGGCGGGACTGGACCCGACGACCGTCCGGCTCGTCTGGAGCGCGTTCCTCGCAAACGACTCCGGCGTCTACTGGACCCGTGTCTGGGGGCTCTACGTGCTACTGCGCTGGTGCCGGCAGCATGGGGTTTCAGCTCGGTGATGACGGTCTCGCCGACACCGAGGAGCTGCGCTGCGCTGCACGGTGCGGGACTTCGTCCCTTGCCCTCGTTCGAGTTCTTCCTCATATT
>JAGQRC010000959.1 GCA_020425835.1 Planctomycetota bacterium
CCCCATGTACGACAGGTCGTAGCGCCACATGGTGACGGTGCGGGCTTCGGCGTCGGGTTGGTCGGTCGTGGTTGGCGCGGGGAGTTGTTCGATCTTCGCGGTGATGGTGTAGGGCGAGCCGAGGTGTTCGCCTTCCCAGATGTACCGCTCGTTCTCCTTGTCGACGCGCGGGTCGGGCAGGGAGCGGGTCGAGGCCATGAGGAAGAGGTTCTGCGTCTCGCGCTCGACCATCTGCGATCGCTGGAGCGCATCGGTGTGGCGGATCATGCGGGCGCGGAGTTCGAGGCAGACGATCAGCACGCTCGAGAGGATCGCCAGCGCGAGCACCGCTTCGAGCAGGGTCATCCCGGATCGGATGGGCGCGCGTCTCACCGCTCGGGTGCTCCGTCGGGCTCGCCTTCCGGAGCGGTGTCGTCGCCGTTGAGCTTGCCGCCGAGGATCGCTTTGATGATCGGTGGCATGGGTGGCGCGCCGCGGAGATCGAGTGGTTCGTTGGTTTCCTGCGGTTGTTCTTCGACACCGGGCGGTGCGTCGATCACCTGCGGCACGAACGAGGCGACCTGGATGATCGGGCCGTCGGTCTCGTCCTCGGCGATCGCGACGAGTGAATCGCGGACGCCGTTGGTGCGCCTGATGAAGTCGGTCAGCCCGTCGGAGACGAGCAGCGGGTTCTCGACGATGGTCGGTGTGATGGCCAGGAGCAGTTCGGAGCGGACCTTGCGGTCCTCGACACCCTGGAATGCTGCGCCGAGCACTGGGATGTCGCCCAGCAGCGGGATCTTCTCGTTGACCTTGCGGGTCTCGGTGCGGATGATCCCGCCGATCATGATGGTGGTGCCGTGGGGCACGATGACCTCGGTGTTGGCGCTGCGGGTGTTGAACTCCGGCCCGAGGTCGGACTCGGCGCCGACGGCGGTGATCTCCTCGGAGATCTCGAGGTGGATGTTGCCGGTCTCGTTGATGTGGGGGGTGATGGTGAGCTTGACGCCGGTATCGCGGTACTCGATCTCGCGCCGGATGCCGGTGTTGCCTGAGGTCTGGACGGTGGTGTCGACGTCGGCGGAGACGAAGGGCACCTCGCCGCCGTCCTGGAACTCGCCGGTGGCGTTGTCGATAATGAACAGCTCGGGGCGGGAGAGGATCTCGACGTTCGAGACGGTCTCGAGCGCGGTGACGACCGCGAGCCCGTCGCCGCCCACGAAGAATGCGCTTCCTGTCGGGTTGGCGACGGCACCGGCGGCGGCGGTGAGGTCGATCGAGCCGAAGCCGGGCTCGTCAACGGCGTTGAGGAAGTATTCGACGCCGTACTGGAGCGCGTCGTTGAGTTCGACCTCGAGGATGATCGACTGCACGCGGACCTGCATCGGGGCGCGGTCGATCGCGGCGACGGTCTGCATGAGTTCGGCGTAGTCGTCCGGGGTGGCGTGGACGATCATGAAGTGGTTGTCGGCGTCGAGGACGATGCGCATGCCGGTGTCGGCGGGGTCGTCCTTGCTCTTTTCCATGCGCTCGGCGAAGGTCTGCTCGAGCAGCGACTTGAGCTGCGTGGGCTCGAAGTGCTGGATGTGGTAGAGGTAGCGGGAGCGGGTGGCGGCGTTGGTGGTGGAGTCGACCTCCTCGATGAGCGTGCGGACGATCGTCTGCACGCTCGGGTCTTTGGAGATGACCATCAGGCGGTCGGTGCCGGGCACGGGGACGAACGCGGCGAGCGGGTCTGCGCCCGAGACGAGCCCGGAGTGCGAGGCGATGGCCTTGACCAGTTCGGCAGCCTTCTCGGGCGAGCGCGATGCGAGGCGGTAGGTCCAGATGTCGACATCCGCGAACACGGGCACGTCGAGGGCCGAGAGCACGCGGGAGAGCTTGTTGAGCTGACGGACG
>JAGQRC010000960.1 GCA_020425835.1 Planctomycetota bacterium
AGCGGGAGATGACGGCCGTACGCGACGAGGCTCTCGTGAACCTGGAGGGCGAGCTCTCGAGTCGGGGTGAGAACGAGCGCGCGCAAGGGGCGCTGGGCGACCCGCTCCTCGGCGAGGATCTCCAGCAGAGGCACCGAGAAGGCGGCCGTCTTCCCGGTGCCGGTCTGAGCGAGCGCGAGGAGATCCCGTCCATCGAGAACGACCGGAATCGCCTGCTGCTGGATCGGCGTAGGAGAGTCGTAGCCCTCTTCGTCCAACGCGCGCAGGATGGGGGGGGTCAGATCGAGGGTCTCGAAGGAGGGCGCGGACATCGTTTTCTCCAGGAGGTCCGTTGAGAAGCGGCGCGGTCGACGACGCCCGCGAACGGTGGAGACGACGACTCTCGGCGGACGTCTCGCTCGGGGCTTCTCGCCGGACGAGTTCTTCGATCGCCTTTCGGCGCCCAACGGGTGCCCGCGATCCGTGCGTCACCGATCGTCTCGTCCTCGAGGTTATCGGTACCGCGATTCCCGGTAACCGGGGACACGACGCTTCCCCGAATCGGTGACGGCGCGCTCGTGCTCTTGCGACCGGCGTCCGTCGGCTCTCGAGCGCGAGACCATAGCGCGACGCCCGACGAGCGACAATTGCCCACCGGCAGTTTCCACGGTCGAGGGCCTCCCCGTTGTGGCTCAAGGCACTCCGAGCCGCGGACCGATCAACTCAGCATGACCACCCGGACCTCACCGCGCCACGTCTGCCGCGCCGCCCTCGGCATCCTGACTCCAGAGCGAGTCTCGGAGCTCGCGATCCGACTCGGGGTGGACCCCGGCGGGAAATCCGACGCCGTACGTCAGCGCATCACGAGATCCCGGCGCATCAACGAGCAGCGCCTCCTCGACTTCCTGAGCGTCTACGAGTTGTCGGACCTCTGTCGATCACTCGGCCTCGAGCACCACGGGACCGACGCGACCACCTTCCGCACTCGCATCCTCGGCCGGAGCGACATCGCCGCGACCTCCAACCGTCCGATCGGACCGACGCCGGTCCTGATCCCGAAGGACCTCGCGGAGGAGGCTCGGGCGAAGCGAGCCCGTTACCGGAAGAACCGGCTGATCCGGTCGGTTCGTCACTACTGGCGGGCGGCCTTGTGGGCCTCGGCCGGCGCGGCCATCGCCTTCGGGCTGACCGCGCTCCTGACCGACGATATGCAGATGCGCGCGAAGTTCGCGGGACTGGGCTTCGTGGCGACGCTCATCATTCGCGCGCGTCGCTGGGGACGCTTCGGGGGTCTGTTCGGGTACGGAATTCCGATGATCGCCGCGACCTACTACGGATTCCACGAGGGTTGGTTCGAGCTGGAGATGGCGACCCACTCGAGGCTGAGCCTGGTCTGGGCGATCTCGATCGTCACCGGCGCGTTCTTCGGGATCGCGGAGGAGATCAGCGGCGACCTGCACTGATCCTGGATTCGATCCAGGTCCACCAGGACGCATCGAAGCGGTCGGCCGCCGACGAGCGACCGAGGTCGTGCGCCGCAACCTCGTCGACCACCGTGCACGTGCACCCCGACTCCCCTCGCGCCCCCCGGACCCTCTCGGCGAACGCGATCAGCCCGCGCGTGTCGACGATCGCGTCGTTTCGCGCGGCGAACGACCAGACGTCGACGGGATAACTCGCGGCGAGGTCCTGCGCGACCGACATCGCCCTCTCGACGCGCGCGAGGAACGGCAGCGGCGCGCGATCGAGGATCAGAGGATCGATCGCATGCAGTTGCCGCTCCGCTTCGATGTCGGTGACGTGATCGCTCGCCCACTGGACATCGACGTTCGGGCCGAGCCTCGGAACGACGGAGAGAAGCGCGTGGATGGGATGCAACCACGGCCGTCGCAGGGTC
>JAGQRC010000961.1 GCA_020425835.1 Planctomycetota bacterium
TCGCACCGCCACCGAGGTAGGGAGCGGAGGAACGCATCGAGATCCGCGGTCGGGGGGAGCGAGTCGACGACCTCGTCGCGATACGCGATCCAACCCCAACGTCGTCGGGAACCGGACTCCGTCAGCGGCACGATCACACTCAACGAGCGCACGGCATCCGCGATCGCATCCTCCATGCTCTCGGTGAGGTCGATCAGGACCACGAAGTCCGCCCGCTCAGGAAGCGCTTCCCGCGCTCGCTCGGTCCAAGTCCGCCTGACTGCCGAGGCTCGTGCCTCGAGTTCGGCCCAGATCGTCTGGAAGCGCTCCTCTCGGAGGCCCGGGTGACGACCGAGGCCCGGATCCGTGCCCGCGACGCGGTCCGCCCCGGGGATCACGAGCTCCGGTCCCGCGTCGGCGGATCGGGGATGACTCGCGAACTCCCGCCACCAGGAACGCGCGAACGCCCCCCACTCCCCGGGCGCGTCCCGCATCGCTTCCTCGGCGCGAGACCGAAGCACGCCGGATCCCCACCACGCCGCCGCCATCAACACGCCGGCGCGATCGTGGGGATCGACGGGAAGGGACTCGAGCGCCAGAGATAGCGTGAGCCCGCTGACCGCATCTGGGCGAGGGATTCGAAGAGCGGCCGAGGAGCTCGGCACGACCACCTCGACGGCGGCCTCGGGACCGGTCGACACCTCCGAAGCGACGGAGGGCTCCGGAGCAGTTGACGCCGCATCGGCGCGATGGCTCGGCGATGCCACCAGTGCCGTGGCGACGCCTTCGGGCGGCGTCACGTCGCTGGACTCATGCGAGTCACTCGTCGGCGAATCCGCGGCGGGCAATCGGCCTCGCGCGTCGCGGTCGCTCATGCTGGTCACGCTCGGCATCCGTGGATCGCCGCGCACCGTGCCGGACCGCGGGTCATCGCCGGGGTCCACCGCGCGGCGATCGCTCGTGACACCGGCATCGACCCGTTCGTGCGCGGGCGCGACGATCGCAGCTCGGGGCTCACCCAACCGGATCCAGAGAAGGACCACCATGGCGGTGTTGAGGATCGAGACGACGAGAAGCAGACCGACGACGAGATACACGCCTTCTCGGGGTCGGAGCACGACCTCTTGCCCGCAACGACAGCGATACTGAATCGGCATCCGGATCCTGCCTTCGAGCCTCGGGACCGGCGCCGAATGCCAGGACCGAGATCACCGCCCGAGGGAAGGGACGGTCCTCGGATCATACCGTTGGCCGCTGGAGGACGGAAAAGACAAAGCAGCCCGGACGGCTCACGACCCCGCTCGAAGGCGAGCGACGACCGGGGATCAGCGACCGCAGATCCGCACGACGCCGACGACGACGCCGCGAACCTCGACCTGGTCGACGATGATGGGCTCCATGTCGACGTTGGCGGGCTGCAATCGGAAACGAAGCTGCCCCGATCCGTCGGTGTGACGATAGAGACGCTTGAGGGTCGCTTCCTCGTCCTCGAGGATGGCGACCACCACCTCCCCGTCATCGGCGACGTTGCGGCGTTCGACGATGACGAGGTCTCCGTCGTGGATGCCATCGTCGATCATCGAGTTGCCCTGGACTCGCAGCGCGTAGTGGTCTCGTCCCATCGGAAGTAGGTCGGCGAGGTCGAGCGTCTCGGGATCCTCGATCGCCTCGATGGGTCGCCCCGCCGCAATGCGTCCGAGGATCGCCAACGGTAGTCGGTACTCCGAAGTGGTGTCGACCTCCGACGCGCTATCGCAGTAGT
Source organism: Planctomycetota bacterium (assembly GCA_020425835.1). Next base: position 1,742 of record JAGQRC010000961.1, read on the forward strand.
CGGGGTCGAGGATCTCGAGGGATCGCGCGCGGTGCTTCTCGCGCTGGACCGCCTTCTTCCGCTCGAGCTGGCGAATGTGGTCGTGAACGGTCACTTTGGAGACACCGAAGTTCTGCGCGATCT
>JAGQRC010000094.1 GCA_020425835.1 Planctomycetota bacterium
CGAGATCGTCGGAACGGTGTTGCTCTTCTCCGGCTGCTTCCTGGCGCTGACGGGTGCCGTCGGCGTCCTGCGCATGCCGGACTTCTACACGCGGATTCATCCCGCCGGCAAGGCGGACACCCTGGCGCAGAGCCTGATCGTGCTCGGTCTCCTGATCGGACGGAGCCATGAGTTCGTCACGGCGGTGAAGCTGGTCATGGTGACCGGCCTCCTCTACTTCACCGCCCCGACGGCCACGCACGCGATCACGCAGGCGACCTATCGTTCCGACGACGAGCTGGAGAAGCGCTGGCCCCGGACCTCGGCCAACCCGTCGAAACAGGAGGGCACGCCGAATGAGTGATCCGATGCTCGCGCTGACTCCGGGCGCCCGAATCATCTTCGATGTGGTCACCTGGATCGACGCGCTCCTCCTGCTCATGGTGGTGTTGGTCGGGGCCGGAGTCGTCGCCTCCCGCAATCTCTTCGCGGCGGCGATGCTCTCGGGAAGCTACTCGCTGTTGATGGCGCTCGTCTGGGTCAACATGGCCGCGATGGACGTCGCCTTCACGGAGGCGGCGGTCGGTGCGGGCGTCTCGACCGTGCTGTTCCTCGGCACGATCGCCATCACCGGACGGGAGGAGAAGCGTGAGAAGGCCTTCCACTGGCCCGCGCTCCTCGCCGTTCTCCTGACCGGGTCGGCGCTGGTCTACGGCACGATCGACATGCCGGACTACGGAGATCGGACCGGGTCGTCCAATCCGGTCAACCGGCGCATCGCCCCCGAATACATCCGACAGGTCGTCCCCAAGACCGGGAGACTCGACGGAGTCGCCCAGGCGGAGCCGGGCGAGAACCAGTACCACGAGCACGTTCCCAATTTCGTCACCGCCGTGCTCGCCGACTACCGGGGCTTCGACACCATGTTCGAGTCGGCCGTGATCTTCAGTGCCGGGGCGGCGATGGTCCTCCTCCTGCGTCGACGTCGGGACCGACCCGCCGACCGGGCGCCCGAGGAGACGTCATGACCGATCGATCCGCGGAGCACAGCCCGATCCGTCCTCACGACCGCATGGAAGAGCAGGTCGTCGTTCGACTGATCGCGAAGATGCTGATCCCCTACATCCTCATGTTCGGCTTCTACGTCATCGCCCACGGCGAGCTCGGTCCGGGGGGCGGGTTCCAGGGTGGGGTCATCATCGCCAGCGCGTACATCCTGTACTGCCTCGTGTTCGGGCTGGAAGCGGGTCGACGGGCGATCCCCCGCGGCCTGATCGACGCGCTGATGGCGCTCGGCGTCCTCCTGTACGCGTCCGTCGGGCTCCTCGGCCTGTTCCGGGGCGCGGCCTTCCTCGACTATCGAGCGCTCGGCGCCGACATGGCGACGGCGAGCCCCCTCGGAATGACCCTGGTCGAGACCGGCGTCGGATTCACGGTCGCCTCGGTGATGATCATCGTCTTCGACTCGATGGCGGGCCTTCGTCTGCCCACCGACGCGCCGCCCGCTCCCCCCGAGCGGGAGGGTCCTTCCTCCGCGAGCCGGGCGGGCTGACCGATGGCCAACTTCGAGATCTTCAACTACTGGATCTACATCGCGCTGATGATGGTCGGCTTCTACGGCGTCATCGCGAAGAGGAACCTCGTCAAGAAGGTCATGGCGCTGGGGGTCTTCCAGACCGCGATCTTCCTGCTGTACATCTCGATGGCGGTCGTCGAGGGCGGACGCGCGCCGATCGCCGACTTCCACGACCCGGATGCCATCTACTACAACCCGATCCCCCACGTGCTCATGCTGACGGCCATCGTGGTGTCGATCAGCATCACCGCCGTCGCTCTGTCGGTGGTCGTCCTGATCAAGCGCGAGTACGGCACCATCGAGATGGACGAGATCGAGGAGCAGGAGCGAGCCGAGTGATCCATCAGCACCTCCCCGCTCTCGTCGTCCTCCTGCCCTTCTTCGGAGGCCTGACGTCGGTCCTGACGCGGCGCGGCTCGCTCGCCTGGCTCTGGGCGAGCATCATCGGCGTGGGCACCTTCTCCGCGACCGTCGGTCTGCTGCTCCGCGTCCTCGACGAGGGTGTCGTCACCTACGCCATGGGCGGGTGGAAGGCTCCTTGGGGCATCGAGTACCGCGTCGACGCGGTCAACGCTTCCGTGCTGCTGGTCGTCGCCGCGATCGGATGCGTGACGACGCTCTACGCGCGCCGGTCGGTCGCCGACGAGATCCCCAACGACCGCCTCCACTTCTTCTACGCGCTGTGGCAGCTGTGCCAGGCGGGGCTCCTCGGGATCACCATCACCGGCGACGCGTTCAACATCTACGTGATGCTCGAAATCTCCTCGCTGACGATCTACGGACTCCTCGCACTGGGGAAGGACAAGGACCGCCGGGCGCTGACCGCGACGATCAACTACATCATCGTCGGGTCCATCGGGGCGAGCTTCATCCTGATCGCGATCGGTTACCTCTACATGGTGACCGGGACCCTGAACATTGCGGACATGTCCCACCATCTCGGAGATCTCCTCCAGCGGGAGCGAGAGCTCGGCACGCGGAACGCGACGGTCCACGTCGCCTTCGCGTTCCTGATGGTCGGCCTCAGCATCAAGATGGCGCTCTTCCCGCTCCACACCTGGTTGCCGAACGCCTACACGTACGCGCCATCCGCGGTGACCGCGATGCTGGCGGCGACGGCGACCAAGGTCGGCATCTACATGGCGATCCGTTTCTACTTCACGATCTTCGGTGCCGAGTTCAGCTTCGAGCAGACCCACAACCAGGCGATCCTGATGGTCTGCGCGAGCCTCGCGATCCTGCTCGGTTCGCTCGCGGCGATCCGCCAGCAGATCGTCAAGCGACTCCTCGCCTACTCCAGCATCGCGCAGATCGGGTACATCGTGCTGGGCTTCGCGCTCGTCAACCGGAACGGTCTGGCCGGCTCGATCGTCCACATCGCCAACCATGCGCTCATGAAGGGGGGCATGTTCATGGCGCTCGGCGCGGTGGTCTACTCGACGCGTTCCAACGACCTCTCCTCCCTCAAGGGTCTCGGGAGACGAATGCCGTTCACCATGGCGGCGTTCACCGCGGGGGGGCTCGGCCTGATCGGATTCCCCCTGACCGGTGGGTTCATCAGCAAGTGGTACCTGGTCAGCGGGACGCTCGAGCGAGGCCTGTGGCCGCTGGCCATCGTGGTCCTCCTGGGCTCGCTGCTCGCCCTCTACTACGTGTGGAAACTCGTCGAACTGATCTACTTCGAGGAGCCGGGACCGAACGCACCGCTCCGCGACGCGCCATGGTCCCTGGTGATCCCAACCTGGCTCCTCATCGGAGCGAGCATCTACTTCGGGATCGACGCTCGACTGACCGGCGGGCTCGCCGAGGCGGCCGCCGAGCGATTGCTGGGAGGCTGATGTGAACGATCCGTCGCCCGTCATCGCGATCGCGATTCCCGCCGTCGGCGCGGTCCTGACCCTGCTGTTCCGCCGCTTCCCGAACGCCCGGGAGATTCTCGGTCTCGGAGTGGCCGGCGCGCTCTTCGCGCAAGTGATCCGGATCCTGCTCGCTCTGCAGAACGATCTCGCGCCCCACTACACGCTCTACGAGATGGTCCCCGGCCTCCCGCTGACCTTCCACGTCGAGCCGCTCGGGATGACCTACGCGCTGATCGCGAGCGGCCTGTGGATCGCCACGACCCTGTACGCGATCGGCTACGTCCGAGGGAACCACGAGGAGCATCAGACTCGCTTCTTCGCCTTCTTCGCCCTGGCGCTCGCGGCGAGCATGGGTATCGCCTTCGCCGGCGACATGTTCACCCTGTTCGTCTTCTACGAGCTGCTCACCCTCACGACCTTCCCCCTGGTGACCCACCACGGGACCGAAGCGGCCAAGCGGGGAGGACGGATCTATCTCGGTGTCCTGGTCGTCACCAGTGTCGGCCTGCTGCTGTTCGGGATCCTCTGGACCTGGACGATCACCGGGACGTTGGAGTTCCGTCCGGGGGGCGTCTTCGCGGAAGCGATCCGCACCGGGGCGGTGACCGCGCCCACGCTCGGTGTGATCTTCTTCCTGTTCATCTACGGAACGGGGAAGGCCGCGCTGATGCCTGCGCACCGGTGGCTTCCCGCGGCGATGGTCGCGCCGACGCCGGTCAGCGCGCTCCTCCACGCGGTCGCCGTCGTCAAGGCCGGGGTCTTCACGGTCACCAAGGTCATCGTCTACCTGTTCGGCCCGCAGACCCTCCTCGAACAGGGTCAGGGCCGCTGGCTCCCGTTCGCGGCCGGCGCGACGATCATCATCGCGAGCGTGATCGCGCTCTCGCAGGACAACCTCAAGCGCCGACTCGCCTACTCGACGATCAGCCAACTCTCGTACATCATTCTCGGCGCGGCGCTGCTGGTCCCGATCTCGATCCGCGCGGCCGCCGTTCACATCGCGGCACACGCCTTCGGGAAGATCTCCCTGTTCTTCGCCGCCGGCTCGATCTACACCGCGGCCCACAAGACGGAGATCAGCCAGCTCGACGGCATCGGTCTGCGGATGCCGATCACCATGGGCGCGTTCGCGATCGGCACCCTCTCGATGATCGGGCTCCCTCCCACCGCAGGCTTCGTCAGCAAATGGCTCCTGATCCAGGGCGCCTGGGAGTCGCAGCACATCTTCGCGGCCGCCGTGATCTTCGCGAGCTCGCTCCTCAACGCGGCCTACTTCCTTCCGATCGTCTACCGCGCCTTCTTCCGCTCACCGCCCGCCGACGACGCACACCACGGCGAGGCGCCGTGGCCGATCCTCGTCGCCCTGTCGATCACGGCTGCCAGTGCGGTGGCCCTGTTCTTCTGGCCCGACCTGTTCCTCGACCTCGCGAACCAGCTGCCGAGCTGAAGTCGGCGCCGGTCGGCGAAGGCTCATTCCAGCGGAGATCGCGCGATCGGATCGGGTATACTCACCGCTTCGCGGCGCGGCGCTCGACCCCGGGAACGCCGGAATCACCGGGACCCGCCGCCCCGTCCAACCCACCACGGAGGCTCCGAGTCCGATGGCCAAAGTCGACGCCGAAGAACTCTATCCCCTGTTCTACGCGCTCCACCGCCACGTCCAAGGCACCGCGACGATCGCGGGGATCAAGGTCGACGACGAGCTGAGTGACGCGATCACTCGCTTCGCGCGGATCCACGACAACCGGCCGGTCGCGCCCGAGAAGCAGGTCACTCCGGAGCGAGTGAAGGCGATCCTCAAGGGCATGAAGCACCAGCCCGACATCCGGTTGGCGGTCGTCGAGGACGGACCCAACGCGAAGCGACCGAAGACCGCTCAGGAGATGGCGGCGGAGCGTCAGGAGGCGGAGGACGAGGCGGACCGACTGTTCCGCAAGTTCCTGATCTCCGCGAGCTACGGGATCTGTGCGCTGATCCTCGGGTTCTCCCTGTTCATCGCCTACGCGACCCGAGACATCGAGCAACGCGAAGTGACGGGGCCGACCATCGAGGGAGAGCAGGTGCGTTCGTTGCACCCCCTCGAGATCGGCGGACTCGTCTGCATCGCGATCGCCTCCTGGGGTATCGCCGAGGCGATCATCATCGCGAAGAACCACTGGGCCGACTTCGACCGTGTCAAGGAGGCGGTGCCGGTCGTGGGCAAAGCGTGGGCGCGCCGTACCCGTCGCAAGAGGCGCGAGCGCGAGAAGCAAGTCGCGGAGAAGGGAGCCTGAGATGCTCGAACGGTCGGGTCCCGCGCCGTGGCTGATCATCGCGCTGCTCTTCGGGCTCGCGCCGCGGGCGGAGGCGCAGTGCGCGCCGGCACCGTACGGAACCGGAGGCTACTGGGTCTCGAGCTTCGCCAGTGACGAGATCCTCGTCTTCGACGGCTTCGGGAACTTCCAGGGCTCACATGCGCCGTCCGGGTTGAACGGGCCGCGCGGCATCACGGTGACCCCCGCCGGTGAGATCTACGTCGCCTCCCAACTGACCGATGCCATCCTCGTCCTCGACTCGGGTGGGAACCTGCTGCGCACCATCGACCACGCGTTCCTCGACGGCCCGACCGGAGGGAGCATCGGCCCCGACGGTGACTACTACGTCTGCTCGTTCGGCAACGACCTCGTGCTCCGCTTCGATGCCTCGGAGAGCCTGGTCGCGACCTACACTTCGCCTGGCCTGAACGGTCCGAACTGCATCGTCTTCCTCCCATCGGGTGAGTTCGTGGTGACCGGACAGCTCTCCAACGACGTGCATCGTTTCGACGTCGATGGCACTCCACTGGGCAGCTTCGCGACCGGACAGTCGAGCGTGATGGGCGCCGCCCTCGATCTCGACGGACGACTCCTGACCGCCGCCGGCTCGTCCGATGACGTGAAACTGTTCGACTGCGTCGGCGCGCTCCTCGACGTTTGGGACATCGCGGGCGGTCCACAGTCGATCGCGGTGCGCGAGGACGGGACGATCTTCGTGACGACGTTCTACACGGACGAGGTGATCGCGCTCGATCCTTCGGGGGCGGTGCTGTTCACCTGGGTCGGCGGGAACACGCTCCGCGGCATCGAGTTCATGCCCGCACCGCTGCCGACGTTCGAACGTGGCGACGCCAATCTCGACGGCGCCATCGACCTCTCCGACGCGGTCGCCACCCTCTCCTACCTGTTCACCGCCGGAACGATGTCCTGCCCCGATGCCGCGGACACCAACGATGATGGCGCGGTCGACATCGCCGATCCGGTCGCGCTCCTCGCGTTCCTGTTCCAGGCGGGAGCTGCCCCGCCCTCCCCGTTCGGCGCCCCGGGCTTCGACCCGACGGTCGACGATCTGCGCTGCTCCGACGGATGAGGAGGAACGGACCGTCGCCCTGCCATGAATGACGCCGACCTCTACCGTCGCGCCAAGGAGATCTTCCTCGAGCTCTGTGACCTTCCCTCCGCGCAGCGCCCCGACGCCTTGCGGGAGAAGTGTGGCGACGACGAACGGCTCGCCCGCGAGGTCGCCGAGCTCCTCGACCTCGATTCGGCTTCGCTCTCCGACGGGACCGAGCGCAGTCTCTCGTTCGGCGCGAACCCGATCGGTCGCGAGGAGGCTCTGCCGGAGACCTTCGCCGGCTTCCGAGTCCGCGCACGGATCGGCGAAGGCGGCATGGGTGTCGTGTACGAGGCGGAACAGCCCTCGCCCCGTCGAACGGTCGCACTGAAGGTCATCCGCGGCGACCTCCTGACCGCCCGACAGCGACGTCGGTTCGAGTTCGAGGCGGACGTTCTCGGTCAGCTCGAGCACCCCGGCATCGCACGGATCTACGCGGCGGGCACCGAGTCGGGCCGGCCGTGGTTCGCGATGGAGCTCGTGGACGGACGCCACCTGACCGACGATGCCGCGGCGCGCCGACTCGACCTCCGAGCGCGCGTGCAGCTCTTCGTCGAGGTGTGCGCCGCGGTCCATCACGCCCACCTCCGCGGCGTGATCCACCGCGATCTCAAGCCCGCGAACATCCTCGTCACTTCGGGTGGGCAACCGAAGATCCTCGACTTCGGGGTCGCCCGTTCCACCGACGGCGATCTGAAGGCGGTGACCCTTCAGACGCTCCTCGGTCAGATCGTCGGCACCATTCCCTACATGAGCCCCGAGCAGTCCACCGGGGACTCCCGGGCGCTCGATGTGCGGAGCGACGTCTATGCGCTGGGGGTCGTCCTGTTCGAGCTGTTGACCGGTCGACTCCCGTACGACTTCCCGGAGCGCGGGGTCGCCGAAGCGCTCGAGGTCGTCCGTACCCGCGAGGCGATTCGACCGAGTCGCTGCGATCCGGAGCTGCGAGGAGACCTCGAGACGATCCTCCTCAAGTGCCTCGAGAAAGAGCCGGACCGCCGCTACTCGAGCGCGTCCGATCTCGCGCAGGACCTTCGGCGATTCCTCGACGACCAGCCCATCATCGCGCGCCCCGCCTCGGCGCTGTACCAGCTCCAGAAGTTCGCTCGACGCAACCGCGCCCTGGTCGCGGGTATCGTCTCGATCGTCGGGATCCTCACGATCTCGCTGATCGCCGTCTCGATCGCGCTCGACCGCGCGCTCGAGGCGAACGAGCTCGCGGACGTGCGACTCGACGAAATGAGGCTCGCGCGTCGGATCGCCGACGCGCAGCGCGGGGACGCGGAGTACGCCCGGGAACTGGCGGTCGACCAAGCGTCGAAGTCCGACGAGCTGACGCAGTTCCTCCTGTACGACATGCTCGGCGCGATCCGTCCCGACCAAGGGTGGCGACCCGATCTCCCGCTGAGCTCGGTGCTCGACATCGCATCCGAGGGAGCGGGAGAGCGGTTCGCGGATCGTCCACTCGTCGAGATCTCCCTCCGGAACATGCTCGGCGTCTGCTACGCGAATCTCGACCGGGGCGACGATGCGATCCGGGAGCTCGAGCGAGCCCTCGAGCTCGGCGAACGCGAGCTCGGTCTCTTCCATCCCGATCTCCTCGCCACACGATCCAACATCGCGCTGATCGCGATGCGTCAGGGGGATCTCGAGCTCGCGAGGCATCGCTTCCGCCTCCTCGTGCCGTTGTCGATCTCCCAGTACGGCGCCGAGGATCCGCGGACCCGCACCGTGCTGAACAACTGGGCGACGGTCTGCAGCCGACTCGGCGACGAGCAGCTCGCGTACGAGATCTACCAGTACCTCGTGTCCCTTCCCCCGGATCCGATCGAGAAACCCGAGCAGCGCTTCACGCTGCGACACAATCTCGCCAACGCCCTGAACCGTCTCGAGCGCCGCGACGAAGCGCGAGTCGCCTATGCGGCGGCGCTCGAGGAGGCGCGCACGGAGATCGGCCCCCTGAACCCGACCACGCTCGCACTCGAGCGAGGCCTCGGGAACACCCTGCAACT
>JAGQRC010000962.1 GCA_020425835.1 Planctomycetota bacterium
AACGGCTCGACCTATCCGACCGACTTCGACGACCCCGACCTCCGGCGCGCGCAGGGCTACCTGCGATCGTTCGGGGCGGAGGTCGCGATCGACGCGCACGGTGTTCGAGTGGACATCTCGGCGATTCGCGACGAAGTGCCGGTCGTGGACGGACGCTCTCTGTTCCGGTCGAGGCTCGAGCCCCACACGGTGGTGCTGGTCGACGACAACGAGACGGTGCGTTCGCTCGTTCGTCGCTTGCTGGTTCGGCAGGGGTTCCGCGTCCTGAGCGCGGCAACCGGGGACGAGGCGCTCCGACTCTGTGTCGCTCATCGAGATCGGATCGACCTCTTGCTGACCGACATCTTCCTTCCCGATCTCGGTGGTCGCCGTATCACTAAACAAAAAAGGAGCGTGCGACCGAACCTACCGGTGCTCTACATGTCGGGATATTCCCGGGCGCGGATCGAGGGGCTGAGCGCGGACGATCCCTTTATCGCCAAGCCGTTCACTTCGGACGAGCTGTTCGCGAGGGTGTGCGCGCTGCTCTCCTGACGTCGTTGGATCACGGCGCGGGGTCGATCGCCTCGAGGAGTGCTTCCACGTCTGGCCAGAGATGCCGAGGCGCGCGGATCAACAGCGAGTTGGTCTCTGCGTGCACGACGATCACCAGAGGGGCGTGCCCGAGCTCCTTCCACCTGGCCGCGAGAAGTGGCTCGAGTCGACCGGCGAGCATCGAACGACTGCGCCAACGCTCGAGCTTCGGCCGATCGTTCGGCTCGCGCGGCAAGTCCTGCGTCGCGATCAATCGTCGGTACTCATCGAGGAGCGCTCTGGAGGTGTAGCGCGCGACGATCTTCCCGGTTCGAACGTCCGCGGTGAAGCGGGTCCGCAACGCGCCCGGAGGCAGGTCCTTCTCGCGTTCCTCGACCCTCTTCTCGAGCCAGGCCGCGAGCTCGGCCGGATCGAGATGTCGGACCTGGATCATGGCGACCTCGTAGGCGACCTCGAGCGGGGGACGCTCGCTGGGATCGGTGGTGAAGAACAGGTACGGTTCGCCGCCGATCCGGTCGACCTCGAACACGTAGATCCCCGAGCCGAGCAGGACGAGTCGGAGACGGTCGAGGGACTCCGCTTCCACCACGATCGGTCGGCCGACCCACGTTCCGTGGCGTGCGACACGATCGTCCGCGAGACGCACATCGAGACCTGCGATCAGGCCATACGCTTCCGCCAAGCGGGCCGACGGGTGGAGGCCCGACTCGATGGTGTCGCCGAGCTGTAGCGGCAGGACGGCTCGCAGACCGAGGTAGACGCTGAGCGCGATCCCGTTCATCGGTCGCCCCCGGGGTCGAAGAGGTTCGAGGATCCCCACTGCTCCCGCAACGCGCTCACTCCCGTTCGCTCGGAGGCTTGAGGTCGTAGTTCCGAATCCGTGCGTAGAGTGTGGAGCGTTCGATCCCGAGGATCTCCGCCGCCTTGGACTTGTTCCAGTTGACCGCGTCGAGGACTCGCTCGACGTGTTCTCGTTCGACGTCCTGCAGAGATCGAGGTTGCCACGCGGCGACGCGCGCGCCTCGAGGAGTCGGCATCAGCGGCAGGTCGGCGAGCGTGATCTCATCGCCCGAAGCCATCACCACGCCGCTCTCGATGGTGTTGCGGAGCTGTCGCACGTTCCCCGGCCAAGGGTGCGAGAGCATCTTCTGTCGTGCGTCCTTGGACAGGCGCTTGCGACGCGTTCCGACCCGCTCCGAGAAGTGATCGAGGAAGTGCTCGATCAGCAGCTCGATGTCCTCCGGACGCTCCCGGAGCGATGGGACGGTGACCTGGAGGACGTTCAATCGATAGAACAGATCCTCGCGAAAGTTGCCCTCTTCGGATTC
>JAGQRC010000963.1 GCA_020425835.1 Planctomycetota bacterium
ATGCGCTACCTGTTGCTCTGCTACTCGGATGAGAAGATCTGGGAAGAGGCCGGGGAAGAGGCGCACCGGCAGGCCATCGACGAGGCCATCGAAGTGCTCCACGACATCGATGCGCGGGGACAGTACGTCCTCGCCGCCGCTCTCGAGTCGACGACGACCTCCACCAGTATCCGAGTTCGCGAGGGCGAGCGCATGGTGACCGACGGGCCGTTCGCGGAGACGCGCGAATCGCTCGGGGGGTTCTACCTGATCGACGTGCCCGACCTCGAGACCGCGATCGAGATCGCCGAGCGTCATCCCGGTGCCCGAGTGGGCACTGTCGAGATTCGTCCGCTGCGGGAGTTGGACAACCTCCCGGATCCGTCCGGGAGCCGTTGACCCGGTTCGCCAGTGGATCACCACCATCCACCGCACCATGCGGTAGAAACGAAGGAACATGACCTCACCGATTCCTCCGGGATGCGAGGGCCTGATCCCGCATCTCGTCTGTGACGGTGCCGCCGAGGCACTGGAGTTCTACAAGAAGGCGCTCGGTGCGGAGGAAGTCCTCCGGATGCCCGCCCCGGACGGCAAGCGTCTGATGCATGCGGAGATGAAGCTCGACGGAAAGCCGGTCTTCCTCGCCGACGACTTCCCCGAGTTCTGCGGCGGGAAATCGCAGAATCCGAGAGCGCTCGGCGGCACCCCGCTGACGGTCCACCGCTACGTCGAGGACTGCGACGCCGCCATCGATCGAGCGGTCGAGGCGGGTGCGACGGTGAAGATGCCGGCGACCGACATGTTCTGGGGGGACCGTTATGGAGCGGTCGTCGACCCGTTCGGTCACTCCTGGTCGTTCGCGACGCACCAGAAGGACCTCACTCCGGAGCAGATGGTCGAAGCGATGAACAGCGCGTTCTCGCAGGGCTGCTGATCCTCGGAGCGGCGCGCGGCCTCACGCGGGGCCCGCGCCGCGCCCGCTCTCGGATGGAGCGTCCTCCTCGGCGGGACGTACCCCGAAGATCTCCGACTCCTGACGTCGGAGGAGGAGCGAGCTGGTGACGACCGAGACGCTCGACAACGCCATGGCGAGGCCCGCGAACTCGGGCCGGAGCGAGACACCCCAGCCGGCGAACAGGCCGGCCGCGATCGGGATCCCGCAGACGTTGTAGATGAAGGCCCACGCCAGGTTCTGCTTCACTCGTCGGAACGTCGCGCGGGCGAGCCGGACCGCGCTCACGAGGTCGTCGAGATCTCCGTGCATCAGGACGAGATCGCCCGTCTCCTTCGCGACGTCGGTGCCGGTTCCCATCGCGATCCCGACATCCGCCTCGGCGAGCGCTGGACCATCGTTGATCCCGTCGCCGACCATCGCGACCAACTCACCGGGCGGGGCCTTCTGACGCGCAGCGCGAACGAGGTCCTGCTTGCCGCCGGGAAACACCTCGGCGTGGACCTTGCCGATGCCGAGCTCCGCAGCGATCGGTTCGGCCGCGCTCCGTCGGTCGCCGGTGAGGAGCACCAGCTTCAAACCGAGGTCCCGGAGAGCATCGAGGGCTCGGCGGGCACCGGGGCGCAACCCGTCCCTCAGTGCGATGGTCCCGAGCGCCGCTCCCCCGACGGCGACGTGGACCAGGCTCGAGCCGGCACCTTCGGTCTCGTCCACGTCCGGCGCGTCGACCGAGTGTCGAGCGAGGAGATCGGAGCGTCCCACCAGCACGACTTGCTCCCCGATCGTCGCGACGATCCCGAGGCCGCCCTCCTCGCGAGTCTCGGACGCCGACGCGAGGTGGAGGCCTCGCGTCTCGGCGGCCGCCACGATCGCCTGCGCGAGGGGGTGCGTGGAGTGGCGCTCCACTCCCGCGGCGATGGCCAGGAGGTG
>JAGQRC010000964.1 GCA_020425835.1 Planctomycetota bacterium
CCTCGGCATCGCGCAGGACGACTTCGAGTTCGATCCGACCCAAGGATTCTCGATCGCCGTCGCGTTCGATCCGGCCCTCGCCGAAGCGACCGACGTCGATCCCGCCGGCGTGGTCGCCGCGCTCCACGGCGGCACCGGGCCTGATTTCTACACACCGCAGATCGAGCCCGGGGGCGCTGGGATCGGCGTGGTCTACTCGTTCGGCATCACCTCGATCCATTTCGGCACGACCCCGGAGGTCGCCGTCGTCGTCCGGCTGCAGCATGTCGGCGGGGCCGAGGGCGCCACCTCCCCGCTGATGTTCTCGGACGACGTCGGTACCCCCCCGTTCACCAACGTCATCGTCGCGCTCGGCGTGTCCCACGCCCCCTGCTTCGAGCACGGCTCGCTGGAGATCGGGCCCCCGCTCCCCGCCTACCTCCGCGCCGACGGGAACGGGGATGGGCTCATCGACATCGCCGATCCGATCATCATCCTCGCGCGACTCTGGTTCGGAGAGATGCCGGGCACCTGCCCGGAGGCCGACGACGCGAACGACGATGACTCGATCGACGTCGCCGATCCCGTCTACATCGCGCAGTACCTGTTCCTCGGTGGTCCACCGCCGCCGGCACCCTTCCCGACTTGCGGATCCGAGCCCGCGCCGCTGGGCTGCACATCGTCCTCCTGCCCCTGACCCATTACGAGCCCGGGAGGTCGACCTCGGTCGGCTCCCCGGGAACGATGTTCACCGACGAGGAAGGCGCGCGCCCCCCGACGAGCTCGACGGAGTACGCGCCGCGGACGCGGAGCGGAACCCGAGCGACACCGTGGTCATCGGTGCGCGGGCGCAGCCCGCAGTCCCAATCGCCAGGCCCACTCCGAGAGAGTTGGAGGACCGCGTTCGCGCACGGGGCGCCGCCGCGACGAACCTGGATCGCCGTGACCACCGCCGGGGGGATCTCCCACTCCAGGACTCGGGTTTCGTCCTCCTGCAGTTCGACCGCGTCCACCGAGCCGAAACTCCAACCGTCGGCGGTGGTCGCGGTGAGCCGGTACTCGCCTGCGGAGACCCGAGCCGAGTCCGGTCCGAGCACACGTCGCCGAGCGTCCGCCGCCCGGTCGATCTCCGCGAAGTCGCGGGCGAGACCGAACTCGGCCCCCCCACAGACGAAAGCTGGAATCAGGAGCGCCACGTCGAGGCCGCGGACCGGAACTCGACGTCCCCCGGGTTCGCGCAACTCGATCGAGACGTGCGCGCCTCGATGCAACCGGATCTCCTTCGTCGAGCTCGTCACTTCGAGGTGCTCGGAGACGAAACGGGCGTCCAGGGGCCGAGAATCGATCTCCCAGGGGTACTCCTCCGCCTCCAAGAACTCATCCACCGGCGTGGAGATGGCGCGAAGCTCGAGGAAGCCGCGGTCATCGGTGCGCGCGAAGGCGAGCGCCTGCAGACCGCAACAGTACCAGAAGGGCACGTTCGAGAGGGGACCTCCCTCCGGGTCGACGACGCGCACCCGCAACGCTCGCCACTGGGCATCGCGACCGTCGAAGTGGAGCGTCGTCTCGCCGTTCGATCGAGCCGAGAGGGTCAGCTCCTCGTCGAACGACCGCACACCGAAACGACCCAGCGCCTCGACGACCCGGGGCCGAGACGGATCGAGATTGAGGACTCGAACCGCGGCGCCGAACGGCGGCACGTCCTCCCACTGGACGTCCGATGCGTCCAACCACCCGCGAGCCCGCAGCTCCCAGCGATGCGGATCCAGCTCGATTCGAACGTCCCCGCCGCGAGGCATCGCGAGGTGCACAGGACGGGCGGAAGACTCGACTCGGGCCCGAGTCGCGAAGTCGCCGAGCCGCGCTTCGAGATCGAACG
>JAGQRC010000965.1 GCA_020425835.1 Planctomycetota bacterium
GCCCAGGTCACCCCCGCGTTGGCCCCGGACATCTCCGCGTCGGATCTCGAACCCCGCGGCCCGGACCCGAGCGTCGAGCGGGAAACGGAGACACCGCCCCTACTGGGTCTGCTCCTTGTCGGTGCGAAGAACTGCGACGAACGCCTCCTGGGGGATCTCCACGGAGCCGACCGTCTTCATCTTCTCCTTGCCCTTCTTCTGCTTCTCGAGCAGCTTCCGCTTCCTCGAGATGTCGCCGCCATAACACTTGGCGGTCACGTCCTTGCGGTAGGCGTTGATATTCGTTCGCGCGATCACGTTGCTGCCGATGGATCCCTGGATCGGGATCTTGAACTGGTGACGGGGGATCGTGGCCGCGAGCTGCTCGCAGTAGTGCATGGCTCGACGCCGCGCCTTCTCCCGGTGCACGAGATACGAGAGCGCGTCGACTCGCTCCTTGTTGACGAGGATGTCGACCTTGACGATGTCACTGTCGCGGTAGTCGAGCTCCTCGTAGTCGAACGAACCGTATCCGCGGGTGACGTTCTTGAGGCGATCGTAGAACTCGTACAACACCTCGCCCAGCGGCATCTCGGAGATGAGCTCACAACGACCCACCGCGAGGTACTTGATCTCCATCCCCTGCGCACGGTGCTCTCGACAGAGCTCCATCGCTTGTCCGAGGTATTGCTCGGGCACGATGACCGACGCTTTGATGAAAGGCTCCTGGATACGACGAATCGTGGTCGGTTCGGGCCACTTCGCCGGGTTGTCGACGTCGACCTCATCGCCGTTGTTGAGCGAGACCTTGTAGAGCACCGACGGCGCCGAGAGGATCAGGCTCATGCCGAACTCGCGGGACAGCCGCTCCTGTACCACGTCGAGATGGAGCAGTCCCAGGAAGCCGCAGCGGAAACCGAATCCGAGCGCGGCGGACGTGTCCTTCTCGAAGACCAACGCCGCATCGTTGAGGTGGAGCTTGTCCATCGCCTCGACGAGGTCCTCGTAGTCCTGGGTGGACATCGGGTAGATCGATGAGAACACGACCGGCTTCGCCGGTGTGTAGCCGGGGACCGGCGAAGCAGCGCGCCGCTTGGCGTGGGTGATCGTGTCGCCGATGTCGATGTCGTGGATCGTCTTCACGCCGGCGATGATGTAGCCGACCTCGCCCGCCGCGAGGCGATCGCCCTTCACCAGTCCGAGCCGGAACAGACCGAGCTCTTCGACCTGGTAGTCGACGTCGGTGTGCATGAAGTGGATCTTGTCCTTCGGCTTGACGCAGCCTTCGAAGATCCGACACACCAGGATCACCCCACGATAGGCGTCGTAGTAGGCGTCGAAGATCAGCGCCTTGAGCGGCGCCTCCGGATCTCCTTGCGGAGCGGGCAGGTGCTCGACGATCCCCTCGAGAACCTGATCGATGTTGATCCCGTTCTTGGCCGAGATCGGAATCGCGGCGAACGGGTCGAGCCCGAGATCCGCATCGATCTCCTCGCGAACCCGATCGACGTCTGCGGCGGGTAGATCGATCTTGTTGATGACCGGCAGGAGTTCGAGGTCGTGCTCCAGAGCGAGGTAGAGGTTGGCGACCGTCTGAGCCTCTACCCCCTGCGTGGCATCGACGATGATGATCGCGCCGTCGCAGGACATCAGGGCGCGACGCACCTCGTGCGAGAAGTCGACGTGGCCCGGCGTGTCGATCAGGTTCAACCGGTAGGTCTCGCCGTTCTTCGACGAATAGTCGAGCGAGATGGTGTTGGCCTTGATCGTGATGCCGCGCTCCCGCTGTTATTCCTTTATTTAAGTATTTACGGATTGATTACTACTC
>JAGQRC010000966.1 GCA_020425835.1 Planctomycetota bacterium
CCGTGCTCCATGAGGAACGGTGGCTTCTCGACGACATCGTGACCGACGTTGATGATCAGGTCGGCGCGGTCGAGCGCGCAGTGCAGGTAGTCGCCATCGGAGAGCGCCGCGGTGCCGAGGAACAGCGGGTGATCCTCGTCGACGACGCCCTTGCCCATCTGCGTCGAGAAGAACGGGATGCCGGTCTTCTCGAGGAACGTGTGGATCGCGCGCCAGATCCGGGAGCGGTTGGCGCCCGCGCCGATCAAGAGGAGCGGCTGCTTCGCCCCGCAGATCATCTCGGCCGCGGCGTCGATCACCTCCGGCGCCGCTTCGCCCCAGCGGCGTCGGCTGATCCGGAAGACCGGCGTCGTCTCCGGATCGACGGCCTCGGTGGCGACATCCTCCGGCAACTCGAGATGCACCGCCCCGGGGCGCTCCTCCTGCGCCAACCGGAACGCTTCGCGGACCATGCTCGGGATCATGTTCACGTCGACGATCTGTCGGCTGTACTTCGTCAGCGGACGCATCATGTCGACGGTGTCGATGATCTGGAACTGACCCTGCTTGCTCTTCTTGATCGGCTTCTGACCCGTGATCAACAGCATCGGAAACGCCCCGAGCTGCCCGTAGGCGGCCGCGGTCACGAGGTTGGTCGCGCCGGGTCCGAGGGTCGACATGCAGACGCCCGCCTTGCCGGTCAGTCGCCCGTAGGTCGCCGCCATGAAACCGGCGGCCTGCTCGTGTCGAGTCAGGACCAGCTCGATGCTCGACTTCCGGATCGCCTCGAGGAAGTCGAGGTTCTCCTCCCCGGGCACACCGTAGATCACCTCGACGCCCTCGTTCTCGAGCGCCTGCACGAGCAGGTCGGATGCGTTGGTCACGGCCAGCTCCGTCTTCCCTGGGTTTCTCACCGGATGCGCTCCCCGTCGCTCGAGGCGTCGTCGCACGAGTGGGCGCCCCGGACAGTAGCGACCTCGGGCGAACTTGGCCATGGTCGGTGCGCGTCGGTGTCCGTGCGGTTCTCGACCGAGATGCTTGCTTCGACGACGCCGGCGGCGAGACTCGCCCGAGGAGTTGTCCCCAACCCCTACGGAAGGGTAACGCCATGACCCCGCTGATCGGCTTGCTCGTGATCCTGCAGACGAACCCCGTCGAGCCCGCGGCGTGGTCGCCTCACGAGTTCGATTCGGTCGAGGCGGCGTGCAGCGTGCTCTGGGAGATGGGCGCCGTCGAGCCGAAGGAGGAGGAGCGTCCGACGCTGTTCGTCGAGGAGGACGAGCGGCCCGACGACGCCGTGGTGATCGATCTCGACGAGATCTGGAACTCGTACGACCGCAGCTGGCAGACACGGGTGATGGGCGAGCGCGATCGTCCGAAGGTGTGGCCGCTGTCGTATCGGCCTCTTCCCGAGGATCGAATCGCGGCCCTGCACTCGCTCTCCGAGGAGTCTGTGCCGATCTGGACGCAGATCGTGCGAGGGAGTCGTTCCCAGCGTTTCTTCTTCTCTCCACCTTGGCAAGATCTCGCGTTTCGCCTGGACGGACTGGCGCGAGCGCTCGGCTGGATCCGTGCGCGCGAGGCGCTGGCGGAACGAGATGCCGACGGAGTCGCCGAATCGAGTCGCGTCGTCTTCGACTGGGCGACGCGCCTGATGGTGTTCCCGGCGTGGGGTTGGATCATGTACATGGGATCGACGCCTCTCGACACTCGGGTCGAGGCGCGTCGGATGCGAGTCCTCGCGGTACCTCACCTGCCGGCCCCCCCGCAGTGGACGACATCTCCCACCTCGGACGAAGACACCCTTCGCGAGTTCTATGGCCATCGGATTCTGTCCGACGCGGGGACCGGCTCGAGCCTCGCGAAGGC
>JAGQRC010000967.1 GCA_020425835.1 Planctomycetota bacterium
CGAGAACTTCGTCGAGACCAAGACCGAGGACTTCACCTTCCGCCTCCACAAGGACGACAACGGCTTCATCCTCCCGTACCTCCAGCCGCTGATGATCGATGCCAAGAAGCGGATGGAGGCGCAGTACGAGGTGACGATCTCGAAGCCGATCACGTTCGAGGACTTCTCGAAGCACCAGTACTTCTCGGCGCGTTCGATCGGGCTCCCCGGACTCGCTGCCTCGGGCGTTTGCTTCGGGCGCATGGTGACCCTGACGACGCCGAAGGCGATTCCCGGGAACTGGGGAGCGGTGGCGACGCACGAGTTCGGTCACGTCATCGCGCTCCACAAGGCGTTGCAGAGGGTTCCACGATGGTTGACGGAGGGGCTCTCGGTCTTCGAGGAGGGCCGCGCCATTCCGACGTGGACACGGTATTTCGCGGACGAGTTCGCCGAGGCGGCGATCTACGACGGCCTCTTGCCGATGGCGAACCTCCAGAGCGGCTTCACGAAGCCGGACACTCCCCAGCGCGTGCTCCTCTCCTACTACCAGGGCGGAGTGATCAGTCGCTACATCACCGAGAAGTACGGTTGGGACAAGATCGTCGCGATGCTCGGTGCGTACGCGAAGGGACATCTCACCGAGAAGGTCTTTCGCGATGTGCTGGGGCTCTCGCTCGAGGAGTTCGACCGGGGGTTCTTCGAGTACGCGAAGCAGCTGTCCGACTCCTTCGGCATCGCGCCACGGATCCCCCTCGGCAAGGTCGAGGAGTTCCGCTACTTCACCGAGGATCACCCCGAGGATCCGGAGGGCTGGGTCCGGCTCGCGTTGGCCTACTACTTCAACGGCAAGGAGACCGACGCGGAGCTCGCCGCCGGCAAGGCGCTGGCGTTCGACACGCCGATCGGTGATCTCGAGGCGTGCCTCGGCATGATCAAGCTCGGCCAGGGCAAGACGAAGCGTGCCGGGGAGCACTTCGAGAAGGCGATCGAGCTGGGGACCCGCTATCGATATCGCTGCTACTACGGGCTCGCGCAGACGCGCGCGCGCCGGGATGACGCCGAAGGCGCCATCGAAGCGCTGAAGGCCGCCATCGCCATCCACCCCACGGGAATCCGACCTCGGTTCGGTGGGGAGCACCCGTACTACCAGCTCTTCGAGCTCCTCAACGAGAATGACCGGGAGGACGAGGCGATCCGCGTGCTCGAGGATCTCGCGCGCATCGATCGAGACGACATGACGTCGCGAGTCCGCCTCCTCAAGCACTACGCCGCGCAGGAGAACTGGAAGAAGGCGATCGAGTTCGGCTGGGATGCGCCGTTCATCGATCCCTACTACCCCGATGCGCACGACCTCCTGGCGCGCGCCTACCTCGCCGAGCAACGCTTCGAGGAAGCGCGTCGCGAGCTCGAGGTGTTCCGTCTCACCGAGGATGCACCGCTCGATCGGATCTACCCCGATCTCGCCTGGTGCTACCACCAACTCGGCCAGCGGGAGAAGGCCCGGGAGATCGCGAAACTCGCCCGGGAGCAGGGGAGTCGCGACGACCGATTGTCGGAGATCCTCGGGGAGTGACTCGGTCGTCGCTCACGGCAACCGCTCGACCGAGCCGATCAGCATTCGACTCTGCCCGGCGGTGAAGAAGAGCCCGTTGATCTGGTTGCCGAAGTCGGAGCTCGAGGCGACCAGCTTCCCGTTGATCGTCACCGAGATGCTCGCGCCGGCGAGGGTGAAATCCATTTCCGCCCACTGCAGCGGCGCGACCTCGGCGTCGGTGATGATGATGCTCTCGTTGACCCGCCACGATCCATCCTGGTAGCGCGGGCCCACCATCGCGTTGTTCCGCATCAGCACGCCGAGGGTCGAGC
>JAGQRC010000968.1 GCA_020425835.1 Planctomycetota bacterium
CTCCGCTCGACCGGCGGTTGGGTCCGGTCCTTGAGCGAGCGCAGCGAGTCGAAGGGACTCCGTGATCAGTTCGCCCTGTGCGGGTCGAGTTGGAGCGGGATCTCGTCTCGGCCACGCAGGACGATGCGGCCGTTGAGCTTCGCCTCGCCGGCGAGTTCCAGGTCGGGGAAGCGGCGGACGAGACGGCCGATCACCTCCTGGCCTTCGAGACGCGCGAGAGCCGCACCGAGGCAGTGGTGGACTCCGCTGCCGAAGCTGACGTGTTCCCGAGCCGTCACACGGCTGAGGTCCAGGTCGTCCGCGTCGTCGCCGAACTTCCGCGGATCGCGGTTCGCGGCTCCGAGGCATGTCATGACCATCTCACCGGCGCTGATGTGTGCTCCCATGAACTCGAAGTCGTCGAGCGCGATCCGGCGCGAGAACTGGACCGGCGAGTCGTAGCGCAACAACTCCTCGACGGCCTCCTCGTCGAGCGTCGGATCCGCGACGAGACGCTCCAACTGATCCCGATGGGCCAGAAGTGCACAGACCCCGTTCCCGATCAGGTTCACGGTCGTCTCGTGGCCGGCCAGGTAGAGCAGCACCACGTTCGCCAGCAGTTCCTCGTCGGAGAGCATGTCGCCGTCGTCGTCGGCACGGATCATCGCCTGGAGGAGGTCGTCGTCGTCGGGGCGTCCGCGCTTCCAGGCGATCGCGTCGGCCACGACCTCGTCCATGTGGTCGATGGCGTCGAAGATCGCTTCGGTGTTGGTCATTGCGAGCACCGGATCGAGGATCTGGGTGACGGTGTGGGACCAGGTGCGGAGCTGGTCCCGGTCGCCCTCGGGCATGCCGAGCATCTCGGAGATGACGGAGAAGGGGAGAGGGAAGGCGAGTTCGGAGACGAGGTCGATCGGTCCTTCCCGCGTCGCGAGATCATCGAGGATCTCGTCCACCAGTTCGCCCACACGTGCGCGGATCTGCTCCACCGCACGTGGTGTGAACGCCCGGGAGACGAGCCGACGTATCCGCGTGTGGTCGGGCGGGTCGATGTTCAGGATCGCGAGGCTGCGACGCGCTTCGCGATCGGGGGCGAGGAGCGCGAGTTGTTCCCGTCGGCCCGGTCCGTTGATGTTGCGGTCGTCCACGCTCATACCGGGACGTCGCAGGAGGGCGTGCACGTCGTCCCAGCGCGTGATGACCCACGCGCCGAACTGCGTCTTGTGGACCGGGTCGCCCTCTCGGAGCACGGCGTACTGCGAGTAGGGGTCTTCGAAGAAGCTCGGCTCGAAAGGGTTGAGGCCGAACACCGGGGCAGGGGCGGCATCTGTCATCGCGTGACCCTAGCCCCGCCGCGGTGAAATTGCAGGGGGTGTGCAATCTTCGTCGCGTGCGTCGCGCGGCGATATTCGCGGTGACCTGTCCAGCGCCGTCCGGTCGGTCGTCCCGTCGGTGTTCGTCCTGTATATAGCCTGCGGTCCGTCGACGGCGGCCAACCGAGCCCGAGTACCGAGGAGACCATGATCGCCACCGATCCGTTCCGAGCCAGAACGGCCATCGTGGGGGTCGCCGATGCGGTCGACCCGAGCGGCGAACTGGACGGGACGGTGCGATCGCTCGAAGTCCGGATGATCCGCGAGGCGCTCACCGACGCCGGACTCACGATCGCGGACGTGGACGGCGTGGCCTCGTGCATCTCGCCGGGGTGGGCACCTTCGTTGGAGCTCGCCGAGTACCTCGGTATCGCTCCCCGCTGGACCGACTCCACACAGACGGGCGGTTCCAGCTTCGAGGTGCAGGTCCAGCACGCCGCGGCTGCGATCGCCGCCGGGATGGCGGAAGTGGTGGTCGTCGTATACGCGGCGACA
>JAGQRC010000969.1 GCA_020425835.1 Planctomycetota bacterium
GCCCTTCTGTCGTGGGGAGTTCTCGGTGAGGATCCCGGGGGCACTTGGCTCGGCATGGGGGTGACCATCATCGGGGTCGCCTGGGTGATCCTCGAGCGAGGACGGGACTCGGAGTCCCCGGGGCTGTACCCGGGTCGTGTCGCGGTGGCGGTGTTCTGCGGGATCGGCGCAGCGGTGGCTCAGGCGATCGGCTCGGTCTCGAGCAAGCTCGGCATGCAGGGGGCGGCATTCGCTGGGCTCCCCGCTGTCGACCGAGTCTCCGAGTTGGAAGCGAGTGGGGTACGCCTCCTGGTCGCGTTCGCGACAGGGCTTCTGCTCCAGGCCCCCCGTCTCCGACTCTGGCTCGGGGAGGTCCGCTCGTCTTGGCGGCGGATCGCCCTGGCCTCGTTCGTCGGGACCTACTTGGGCATTTGGATGAGCCTCACGTCCTACCGCAACGCCCCATTGGCGACCGCCACGACGTTGACCTCCTTGACCCCGATCTTCGTGATTCCGCTCGTTCGGATCTTCTTCGGGACTCGGATCAGCTTCGGTGCCCTCGCCGGTGCGCTGGTCGCGCTGGCCGGGGTCGTCCTGCTCCTCGGGACCGGAACCTCGCGCTGAGCTCCGTCTCCGCGCGCCGTCCTCCTCCGCTCCGAGAAAGTCGTTCAAGACGAGCGCTCTTCCGCACGATGAACCGAGAAGGACCGCCTGCGGAGGAGCGTCGGTGCGTATCGTCTTCACGAGCGACTTCGTCGACCTCGAGAACATCGGCGGGGCCGGACGAGTTCTGTGGGAGCTGGCCGGCGGTCTCCTCCGCCGAGGCCACCGCCTGACCTTCGTGGTCGGTGGCCCCGAAGCTCGTAGTGGGAACGTCGATCATCCGGCGGGCCGGATCCGGTGGATCTCGTTCCCGTACCCGCGGGAGGGGCGTCGCGGGCCGCGGTTCGTATTCGACGTGCGCCGAAGGGTGCGAGCGGCTTACCGGCTCGCCGGACCCGCCGACGTCGTGGTCCACAATCAGCCACTGACGGCCGACGCACTCTCGGCGTCGTGCACACCGAGCGTCTATCTCTTCCACAGTCCTTGGCCGGCCGAGTTCGTCGCCGAGCGATTCGGCGATGACCAGCTGCCGCAGCGCATGTCCCGCGGGTGGATCACTCATCTGCAGACGTCGTTGCGCGCTCGTGTCGAGGGACGAGCGGTGCGGCGCGCGCGTACGGTGGTCACGCTGTCCGAGCACATGCGTCAACGGGCCTGCTCGATGTACGGCGTCGATCCTCGACGCGTGCTCGTGTGCCCAGGGGGCGTCGACCTCGATCGCTTCTCACCGAAGGGCGAGGTGGAGCGGCGGTCGCTTCGGGCTCGGAGAAGCGTCGATGCCGAGACGCTCGTCTTCGCGTGCGTGCGTCGATTGGTTCCGCGGACGGGGGTGGACCTGCTCGTCGACGCGCTCTCGATGGCCGATACGCAACTGCCGCCTTGGCGAGCGTGGATCGCGGGCCGTGGTCCTCAGGAGTCGAGTCTCGATGCGATGATCCGTGGCAGCTCCGTCGGGTCCCGCATCGAACGGCTCGGCTACGTCAGCGACTCCGAGTTGACCGATCTGTACTGCGCCGCGGACGCGACGCTCGTGCCGACTCGAGCGCTCGAGGGCTTCGGTTTGTCGACCCTCGAGTCGATGGCGTGCGGGACACCCGTCATCGCGACGCCGATCGGCGGTTCGGTCGAACTGCTGGAGCAGTGTCCGATGTGTCGTCTCGCGCCCACCGCGACGGCCGAGGGGTTGGCAGCGGCGATGATCGACTGGGCCGGAACCATCGCTCGGTCCGCGGGAGCGCGGGGAACGACCCGGCGCTTCGTCGAG
>JAGQRC010000970.1 GCA_020425835.1 Planctomycetota bacterium
CGAGTGCTTGGAGGGTCCAGATCTCGTCGGTCAGCGTCGACGGGTCGAGCACGGTCTCTTCGGTGACGCCGTGGTCCACGAGATAGCGGAGTGCCTTGGACGCGGAGGCGCGCCAGAGGTCGTCCTCGAGGCCGCATACCGCTTCCAGCTCGCGTGCCCTCTGGTACGCCTCAAGGAGCGTCGCAGTCGTGATCCCCTGATTGTGGGCGACCGCCGGCTCGTCCGAGCCGAATCGTCCGTCGGGCCGCTGCACGTCGATCAGGTAGCGGAGCGCGCGACCGAGTGCCCGGTCGAACTCGGGGTCATCGACGTCTCCGCCGACGTCCCGACCGAGGAACGCGAGGGAGGCGAGGGCGGTCAGACCGATGTCGTAGTCCCGACCGAGCATCGGCGAGCTCCACGAACCGTCGGTCCCTTGATGGATCGACAGCCAGCGGAGCGCGCTCTGTTCCGCCTGTCGGAACTCCGGCGAAGACGGCTCGCGGGAGACGACCGGTGAGGGTTCGATCGGAGGGACGGAGCGCTCGGTGAGGAACAGCAGCGCGGCCAGGAGACCTCCGGAGAGGAGGAGTGCCGCGGCGAGCCAGCGACGGGAGCGGCCGGACGGCCGGGTGATCGTGACGACGGGCTCCGGCGACTCCGCGGGGAGCCGCTCGAGCACGCGATCGATGAGATCGACCGGAGGGGCATCGGCCTCCATCGCGAAGCTCGCGAGGAGCTCGCGCGACGCCGCGACATCGTCTCGGCAGCGAGCGCAGCCGGGAAGATGGTCTCGGAACTCGTCGAACTCCGCGACGCCCAGCTCGCCCTGGAGGTACGCGACCACCCACGACTCCAGCGGGCAGTGCGAGGGGGCTTCAGCCTTCGACCTGGGCATGGAGCAGCTCTCTCAATCGTCTCACCGCGTGGAACGCGCGGGATTTGACGGTACCGATCGGAACCCCCAGGATCTCCGCGATCTCGGCGTAGCTGAGCCCCTGCTGCGCACTGAGGAGGAGCACCCACCGCTGGGCGTCCGGGAGCCGCAGCGTCGCGGCCGCGAGATCCAGTCGTTCGCCGAACGACGCATCGTCGGCGGGCTTCGCCGGCTCGATCTCCGGGGTCAGCTCGACCGAGACGGTTCGCCGCCGCCGGGATCGTCGACGGGAGTCGATCCACGCATGTCTCGCCAAAGTGTGGAGGAACGCGCGGAACGGGGCCGTCGGCTCGTATCGGTCTCGGTAGCGGTAGACGCGCAGGAACGTCTCCTGAGCACAATCCTCCGCCTCGTGAGCATCAGCGCCGAGGCGACGGAACAGGTTCACGAGATTCTGCTGATGATCGCGCACCAGCTCGGAGAACGCCGCGCGATCGCCGCCACGGACGGCCGACATGCGCGCACGATCGTCCTCGTCGGCGCAGAGCCGCCGCTCGATCATCCTTGAACCACCGAAGCCACCGGATCGCTTCCTGTCTCGGGTCTCCCACTCGCAACCGGGAAGTGTACCGGCAGCGGAGGCGAGGATCATCCCCTTGCCCGGGCTCCGTCGGGTAGTCGGCCCGATCGGGGGGAGCGGCACAGTGGTCGACACCTTCCCGCTTCGATCGAGATGGGATGAGAAGGCCAGTCTCCTTGGGCTTCGAGCCCGTCTTGGTTTGGAGCTCCACCCTACGCGGAGACTCCGTCGGAGACTGGCCTTCTCATCCCATCTAGTGTGCTGACACAGAAGTTCGTGGGCGAAACGCCGGGCCTCGACGACTCTGGCTCTGTTGCCTCCTCGAAGGAGTTGCCAATCCGACTTGCGTCGCTGCGCCGCACCAGAGCCGCCGATTCCTCGCCGTTTCACTCCACGGACTTCTGTGTCAG
>JAGQRC010000095.1 GCA_020425835.1 Planctomycetota bacterium
CTCGCCGGCGTCGACCGCGCGACGCCGACCGGTTCCGTGCCGCGTCGCCAGGTTCGTGAGTTCGCCAACCGCGTCGAGCGGATCACGAACTCGTCGACCTACGGCTTAAACTGGCGCCTCTGGGGCGTCCTCTACCTGCTGGGGCTCGCCGCGGGACTCGCTCTCCCGCCCTTCCTGATCGCCGCGGTGATCCCGGTACCCACCCCCATCGCGGTCGGGATCTTCACCCTGAGCGGAGCGGCGTGGGCCTTCCTTTTCTGGACCAAACTCAAGCCCCGCTGGATCGAACCGCTGCGACTGCGCACCGCGTACGCGATCGCCCGTCGCTGCTACCGAGGCGTCTGGCGAAGGGAGCTACTGCAACTCGTGCGGAGCTCCCACCTGCCGCTGAGGGTCATCGAGAACGAGCTCGAAGCGATCGAGGACGAGAACATCACCAACGACGACTGGATCGCGATGCTGATGCGCGAGGACCCCGCCCTGACGCTCCTCGAGATGGCGCAGGGCTTCCTCCACTGAGGAGTGGACGCGCGTCAGGGACGATGGAGCTCGACGAGCTCCATCTCGAAGTCGACGATGTCCCCCCGGCGTTGTGTGTAGAGGATCGGCGGTCCCGGCTGCGACCGTGCGAACCAGAACTCCGAGGCGGCACCGTCGGGTGAAGTCATCGCGTAGACCCAGCAGTCGAAGGTGCCGAGCTCCGAGGTGCGCTTCGCGTTGCGCACGGTCGAGTATTCGGTGGGATAGTGCGCGGCGTGTCCGACCAGCTCCTCCCACGTCGCGGTCGACCGCTTCGGCGGATCTCCGCTGTCGATGAGGATGTCCTCGAAGGTCACGGCGGTGGCGGACGACTCGACCACCTCCGATCGCCGCCTTCCGGTCGAACCGTCGGCCGCGCGGATCTCGAAGACCCGAACCAACCCGACGGGGTGGGCTTGGCGAAGCTGCTCGGCCGAGAACGGTGGCGACAACATGCCCTCGAGCGCGACATGACTCGGAAGGTCGCTCGGCACCGACGCGCTCGAGGCGGCGGTGGTTTCCGACGGAGCGGCGTCGCCCTCCCTCTCGGGAGCCGACCGGCAACCGATCGCGGCGAGGACGAGCGACCCCGTGGTCACGACGACGAACAGCATCGGGCGCATGAGTGGGTTCCCTTCTGTGGCGGGCTCGCATGGTAACCGGAGCGCTGCGCGGTGACACGTTCAGCGACGATCCCGTGAACGAGATCGGCGGGTGCTGGGAGCCCGTAGGAAACTCATTCCGGACGAGAGCCCGAAGCGCCACTTCGCCGAGTGAGGCGACTCGCCGCCGACGCCGTCGCTACTCCCAGCGGGGAAAGTCCCCCTCTCGCACCAGCGCGTTCATGCGGCTCGTGATCTCCTCCATCAGACGATCGCGATCTCCAGGCCATTGGACCGGCTCGCCGATGAAGATGTCGACGAAGAACGGGACGAGGAGTGCCTCACCCTTCGGGAGCGCCTTGCCGAGTCCGTGCAGATAGATCGGGATGATGGGCACGTCCGGGCAGAGCTCGACGAGAACCGCAACGCCCCGTTTGAACTCGGTGAGCTGTTCCGGCTCTCCCCGCGTCCCCTCCGGGAAGAGGATCAACAGGTCACCTCGCTGGAGCGCGGCGACGACGTCGGTCCGAAGGTCCTCGAAACCCTCGCGCCCCCGCCGCAGGGGGATGATCCCGATGATCGAACGGGAGAACCAGGCGAGCCACCGCCAACGGAGGAAGTAGTCCGCGGCGGCGACCGGACGGAGTCGACGAAGGCAACGTCGAGGAAAGAGCGACATCAACACGAGGGTGTCGAGGTGACTGTTGTGATTGGCGATGATCACGGCGGGACCGTCGCACGGAAGCCGCTCCGCGTGTCGAACGTTGAGCCCCAGCAGAACCCACGAAATCGGCCGCACGACCAGGAGGAAGAAGAGCGCACGGAGCCCATGGTTCATGCGACCACGCCCTCAATAGTGGAGATAGTAGGTGTAGTGGAAGAAGAGCGGCGCGGTGTAGGTCAGGCTGTCGAGGCGATCGAGGATCCCGCCGTGCCCCGGAATCAAGTTGCCGCTGTCCTTGATGTGGAGATCGCGCTTGAGAGCGGAGATCGTCACATCCCCGAAGAACCCGAACAGGCCGATCCCAGCCCCCGCAACCGCCATCTGCCACCACTCGAACGGCGTCAGCGAGGAGCCCAACGCGAGCGCCAACCCAGTGGTCGTCGCGACCCCACCGAGGAAGCCCTCCCAGGTCTTCTTGGGACTCACCTCCGGAACGATCTTCCTCCGACCGAACGACTTTCCCCAGACGTACTGAGCCACGTCGTTCGACTGTGTCAGCAGGACGAGATAGAGCAACAGTCCCGCGCCCTCTCCCGCGGGCGCCCCCGGCGTCCTCAGCACCAACAGATACGCCGCGTGACTGATGCTGAAGACGGTCGTCATCAGTCCCCAGTGCACAGTGCCGACCGAACGGAGGAAACCGTCGGTCTCCCCGACGAGAACGATGCGGATCGGGATCAGCAGGAACATGTAGACCGGGATGAAGATCGCGAACATCCCGTACCACTCGGTGGCGACCCAGTAGTACTGCACCGGTATGGCGCAGTAGGCGTAGAAGAGCGCCCGGCGGTCGACGCGACGCGTCGGGATGACGGAGAGGTACTCCTTCAACGCGAGGAAGCTCACGAAACCGAGAAAGGCGATCGACACGTTCCGGCTGACGAGCAACGCGGCCGTGAACACGCCGGCCATGATCCACCAGGACCGGACACGTTGGCGGAGCTCCGAGTCGTCCCGGTCGGGGCGTCGCTTCCGGCGAACCGCCACAACGAGACTGGACACGACCAGCACGCCGAAGATCCCGCCGAGGACCGCGACGACCGGCGTCGGGAGATCAACGCGCATCGCTCCCCCTCTCCGGCGAGGCTTCGCGAAGCGCGGACCGACAGCGGTTCGCAATCGTCACGAACAACAAGATGTTCACGGCAGCCAGCACGATCGCAACGCCGCGCTCGTTCCGCCACCCGAGACCGAGCGCGAGGGTCAACACCCCGAAGACGAAGGCGCGGTCGCTCTTGCCCATCGGCCCGTCGTAGCGTCTCCCCGCTCCGATCTGGATCGCGACGACACCGGCCATCTCACTGATGATCGCCAGTACCGCCACTCCGACGATCGCCGGCGGCGACACGGCAGGAACGACCGCGAGCGGCAGATAGAGCGCGGTGTCCGAGAACACGTCGCCGAGCTCGTTGAGCATCGCACCGAGGGCGGACTTCATGTCGTGCTCTCGGGCCAACATGCCGTCGATCGCGTTGAGCGCCATCCTCAGGAACAAGAACCCCGGCACGAGGAAGAGGGGCCACGCGTGTTCACGCCCCCAGACGAACACGGTAGCGCCGACCGCGAAGGAGCCGAGCATCGCGGCGATCGTGACGTGGTTCGCCGTGGCCCCCGCCTGCGCCAGCGCCCGAGTCGTCGGACGCAGTAGCGCCTGGAACCTCGGCTTGATGTCGTAGATGCTCGGCAACTTCGGTCCTCCGGGACGGGGCGCGAATTGTAACGATCGAGCGCGCGACGAGGAGAGATCGTTCTCGCCCCCCGACCCGCTTCCTCGGTAACCCCGGAACTACGGACGCCGCGCTCGGAGCGAGTACATCATCGGCACTCGCCCTCGAAAACTAGCGGGAAGGTGATAGGTGCCATCCGGCTCCTCGGTCATTCCGGGAAAGGCCGGCCAGACGCAATGGGGATGCTCGTGGAACTGCTCGATCGCCAAGCCGGCGTCGATGAGCGCGGTGAGCACTTCGGCGATGCTGTGCGGCCACTCGTAGGTGACATCGTGCTGCGTCTCGACGTCCCGGCCCGCGTAGGTCCCGGGCTCGTTCCAGCGGAGCGCTTCCCCCGAAGCGAAGTAGGGATATCGGACCTGCAAGCAGAACTCCGCGGCATCGCGATCGACGTCGAGGGTCATCGCTGCCGGGTGCCCATCGGCCAAGTAGAAGAAGCCGCCGGGTCGGAGGCGCGCCGCGATCTTGCGCGCCCAGGTGGTGAGATCGCGGATCCACAGTACCGCCCCGTAAGAGGAGAAGACGATGTCGTACGCGTCGGTCTCGGCCCCGACCGGCAGGTGCTCGTCGAGCTCCTCGATCGAGGTGTGGACGAAACGGGCTGGGATCCCGAGCTCGGCGGAGAGCCGTCGCGCGGTGTCGACCGCGACCGGTGAGAAGTCGACACCCGTGGCGCGCGCGCCGAGACGCGCCCAGCTCAGGGTATCGGTCCCGATGTGACACTGGAGGTGGAGCAGGGTTCGTCCCGCGACCTCACCGACCTCGTCACGCTCGAGCGCGTGGAGTGCCACGCCGCCGTCCCGGAGGTGCTGGATCGATCGCCGATACATGGGCGTCTCGGGATGGATCGAGGCCTTCTCGTTCCACCACTCGAGATTGGCGCTCAGCTCGAGCGGTGCGTTCGGCTCGTGAGATGGGTCCACCGCAGGCCTTTCCGGTGTGACGAGGAGTCCGCGAGAGAGCGGGCGCGCTCGGAGGGAGTCCTTCAACACGCTCCGAGGATCTCGGTCAGCTGCTCACACCGGTAGTCGAAGATCCGATCGAGCTCGCGGCGAACGAACATTCGGTCGACGCAGGATCCGAACGGGACGGCGTACTCGACGTGGTCATGGACGTGGGTCCCACCGTCAACGGGCGTGAACCGGTGCGTGTGCACCCAGAGACGGTACGGCCCGCGGAGCTGCCGATCGACGAAGTCGTGGGGCGGATTCCATCGCTCGATCAGCGTGCGCCAACCGAACGGGATCCCGTGGAGCCGGAGCCGATAGTCGATCAGCGTGCCCTCCCGCATCGAGATCGGCTGCGGGGTCACGATGCGAAAGCCCAAAGAGGGCGGGGTGATGCGCTCGAGGTTCGCCGCGTCACCGAAGAAGTCGAAGATCCGGTCCGGAGGACCGGGAAACCGCTGCTCCCGCTCGAGGGTGAACGTCCGCATGTCGGCAGCACCGATCAGAGGCCGAGCTTCGCCCGCAGCGGAGTGTCGGATCGGTCGTGGTGGTTCCAGTAGTCGAGCATCTCGGTGTGCGTCCGAGTCGCTCGCGTCGTCAACGTCTTCGCGTTGGGACCGAAGCCGCTGACCCCGACCTCCTCCCAGCCCTCGATCCGATGCGGGAACTCGGCGCCGAAACGAATCGTCAACGTGCGGTTCTCACCGGGATACTCGAGTCGGTAGATCTGCACGTCGTCATCGGTGGACAGAGTCCCCCGAGCAGAGACCGCCTCCAGCGGACGGTGACGCAGCCGCAGGAATTGCCCGCTCGGAATCATCCGAAACGTCCCGGTGGGAAGGGAACCGGGGTCGAGTCGGATCCGATTCCACACCTCGTCCTCGAGCCAGTCCGCTTCGATGGACACGTCCTGATCGCCCTCGCTCTGGAAGTAGCTCAAACCCCGTGCGCGGTACCCGTCGTCCTTGCGGTTGAACTGCAGGAAGACGTGACCGCACCACTCCTGCACGGAGGTCGTCGACTTCAATGTCCGGGGATGACGATCGCTCTCGATGGGCGTGAACGTCGAGGTCATCAGCGAGTACGGATAGAGCCCCGTGTTGAAGCTCTTCGTGGCGTTGAGCTTCAGGACCGGCCAGGCGCCGCTGCGACGTCGATCGGCGTCATCCGCCTTGACCTGTCGATCGGGGAGGAAGTCCTCGGTCACGAAGATCATCATGGCGTGACCGGGATGGAGCTCGCCGTATCGAGACTGCTCGAGCTCGAATCGGTTCACTTCCGCCTTGCCCGCGAACCAGTAGCTGCCGAACGAGGCGTCCGCAGTGCGGTTCGTCGGCGCCTTGGCGAGCGCTTCCGGCTCCGAGCCCGGTCGCCCGAGACTCGGCACTGCCCACACGACGAGCGCGGCCACGACGACGCCGACACCGATGAGTCCCACGGTCCGCATCCCTGCCTCCTTCTCCCGATCTCATGCTTGGATTCGATGGGCCGAGCGTAATCTCCGAGGGCGAGAAGTACCAGCCAGCGGACACGGGCGGACTATCGGACGGCGAGTCGCGCAGCCAGACCGTCGACGATCGGCCATCCCGCTCGCGTCGCGCGAAGCCGCGACCCGACGACCTCGAGTCCGGACTCGGGCCGGAGCAACGGAGCGTTGACCTCCACGAGATCGACCCCGAAGCGTCGCTCGTAGTCGGCGAGATCGATGCCCTCGGCCGTGCGCAACTGCAGCATCACCACCTCCAAGGCGAGCGCGTCATCGTCGAGATCCTCCCCCCCCTCCTCCGGCGCCGTACCGTGCTCGATCCGCTCGACGTAGCTCCGCCAGTCGCGGACGTTCCAGCTCCGTCGACGTCCTTGGAACGAGTGCGCCGACGGACCGAGCCCGATGTACGGCGTGTGATCCCAGTACTTCTGGTTGTGGCGGCTGCGGTGCTCGATCGATCGCGCGAAGTTCGACACTTCGTATCCCGGACAGCCGGCCGTCGCCAAGTGATCGTGCGTGGCGAGGAAGAACTCCGCCTGACTCTCCTCGTCCAACTCCACGACCGATCCTCTTGCGAGACCGCGAGCGAACGGGGTCCCCTCGTGGAACGTGAGCTGATAGCAGGAGAGATGGTGGGCCCCGAGCTCGAGCGCGACGTCGAGCTGCGCGGTCCACTCCAGGATGGACTGGCCGGCGAGACCGTAGATCAGATCGACGGACACCGTCGCGAAGCCGGCGGCGACCGCGAGCTCCACCGCGCGGCGCGCCTCCCCTCCTCGGTGACGTCGACCGAGCCGCTTGAGCCCACGATCTTCGAACGACTGGATCCCGAGACTCAGCGTTCCGATGCCCAGGGCGCGCCATTCGGCCAGCGCCGACTCGCGAACATCCTCGGGATTCACTTCGAGGAAGATCCGCGGCTCGTCGAGGCGCGCGGATCGCGCCACGCGGTCGAGGATCGCGGCGATCTGAGAGGGAGACAGGATCGAGGGGGTGCCGCCGCCGAAGTAGATCGTGTCGAACGTCTGGCCCGCGGCCCGGAGCTCGATCTCCCGCTCGACCGCGTCGACGTATCGCGCCCGAGCCGCGCCGTCGCCCCGGGAGACCGCGAAGTCGCAGTACGGACAGATGCGAGCGCAGAACGGCACGTGCAGGTAGAGGCCCGCGGGGCCTCGCGTCTCGGCGGACCTGGGTCGGTTCGGCTCGGGGTCGATCATGGAAGCACTGCACCGTTCGCAGAACCACGAGGACGTTCCCGGCGCTGCGAGAGGTCCCCTCGACCGGTGCCCGAACCCGGGTGGAATGTCCTTCGCAACCGATTGAAGGGAAACGGCTTCTGGCCCTTCTCCGACGTCCGCGGGACGTGGACTCCTCGTTTGCACGGGCGGCGGGTTCACCACGGGGGGGTCCCCGACTGTCGCAAGGTCTCGAACACTCGGGGAAGGAGTGTACAGGGATATGTCGATTCCATCTCGGAAGCGATCGCTTTGGTTGCCCATGGTCTTCGGTGTCGTCGCGTGCGCGTGGGGCTCGCATCTCGACGCCCAGAGCTTCGCGCCGAATTGGCGGAGCGAGCGAGCCTGGGGCGTCGCTTCGGCACCGCTCGCGTCACCGTTCCGAACCACCGCGCTGGCCGCGTCCATGTCGGAAGACTCGATGGACGATGCGAAGTGCCCGTACGAGCCGTGGCCCGGCTTCGGCACGGGACTCCGTGACGGCTTCGAGCGCCTACCTCGACCGGTCGACTCACCGCTCTACTTCGAGGATCCGTTCATCAACACGGACCTCCGTCCTCTCGTGCTCTACCACGAGTTTCCGAAGGACAGCCTGCTCGGCGGCGGCGACCTCACGGTGCTCGCAGTCCAAGCGCGGCTCGCGTTGACCGATCGACTCCAATTCATCGCAACGTCGGACGGCCACTCCGACCTCGAGTCCTCCGCTCTCCCGGAGGGAGAGGGTTGGAACGACCTCGCGGCCGGACTCAAGTTCGCGCTCTACGTCGAGAAGGAGACGAAGACGATCCTGTCGGCGGGCGCCCGCTGGAAACTGTCGAACGGATCGCGCGCGGTGTTCCAGGGCATCGAGGATGAGATTTCCCTCTTCCTGTCCGGGGCTCGCTCGTTCGGGAAGGTGAACGTCATCGGTCACGCCGGCGGCCGGATCACGACGCACCACAATCAGGGGAACGACTCCCTGAGCTGGGACGTCCACGTGAACTATGAGCTCACCCGATACTTCCACCCGATCGTCGAGTACCACGGGTTCTACTACCTGTCGAACGGTAACCGCCTGCAGGTTCGTGACGGTCTCCTGGACTACGGAAACCTCGGGGCCGGAGACGTCGCCGGCTCCTCCGCGCACTGGGGCAGCGTCGGCGCCCGTTGGGAGATGAAACCGGGCGTCAGCCTCGGCTGCGTCTACTCGTTCGCGCTGCGTCGCGAATCGAACAACGACATCTTCAAGCGACGCGTGATGACGAACCTCGTGATCGCCTGGTAGTGCTCTGAATCGAAGGTGCTCCGGGCGATGATCTCGCCCTTCCGCGCGGCGCCCGGGTCGAAGCGACCGGGAGCGCCGCGCGCTCACTTTCGAAGGGGATACCTTCGCGGGGATGGTTCCGTCGCGCGGAAGTCACATTTGCGGTGGGCGACCAGCGGCACGACGCACGGCACGGCCCAAGCCCCACCCCCAATGGCCCCGGACATCTCCGCGTCGGAGCTCAAAACCCCACGGCCCGGACCCGAGCGTCGAGCGGGAAACACCGCCATCCAAATCAAGACGAGGCCCAGGTCACCCCCGCGTTGGCCCCGGACATCTCCGCGTCGGATCTC
>JAGQRC010000971.1 GCA_020425835.1 Planctomycetota bacterium
TCTGTCCCACAACGTCGCGCCGCGTCCGCCCCGACGTCGGCGGTTCATGCGTGCGGTCGATTTTCACCGCGTCTCGCCGGGATCGGTAGTAACGTCACCTTGTTTTGCCGCCGCCGCGCGGCACACTCGCTCGGTGAACGCGCGGGCAGCTCAAGCCGGGCCGCCCCCGCTCGCGATCGACAGGAAACAAGGAGACGCCGTGCCCACTCGAATCGCCCCCACCGCCGGAACTCTCGACCCGATCTTCTTCCCCCGCTCCGTGGCGGTGGTCGGCGCGTCCCGCCAGAAGGACTCGCTCGGGTATGCCCTGCTGCACAACCTGCTCGTCAACGAGTTCGACGGTACGATCTTCCCCGTCAATCCCAAAGCGGACGTGATCCACTCCCTGCGATGCTACCCGCGAGTGAGCGACATCCCCGATCCCGTCGATCTCGCGATCATCCTCGTGCCACGGGCGATCGTGCTGCCGGTCATCGAGGAGTGTCTGGAGCACGGAGCGCGCGGTCTCGTCGTGATCACCGCGGGCTTCCGCGAGGTGGGTCCCGAGGGCGCGGCGCAGGAGCAGCAGGTCCTCGCGCGGGTGCGGCAGGCGGGCGCCCGGATGATCGGACCCAACTGCATGGGCGTGATCAACGCGGATCCGTCGGTCCGTCTGAACGCGACTTTCGCGCCGACCCCGGCCCGCCCGGGTTCGGTGGGATTCGTCAGCCAATCCGGAGCGCTCGGGGTCGCGATCCTCAACGTCGCGGCCGGGCTGGGGATCGGATTCACCCAGTTCGTCTCCATGGGCAACAAGGCCGACGTCTCGGGCAACGACCTGCTCCAGTACTGGGAGGAGGACGAGGCGACCCGAGTCGTCGCGATGTACCTCGAGTCCTTCGGAAACCCGCGCCGGTTCACGCAGATCGCGAAACGCGTCTCGCGCAAGAAGCCGATCCTCGTCGTGAAGTCGGGACGGACCGAAGCGGGAGCACGCGCGGCCAGCAGCCACACCGGGGCGCTCGCGGGCGCGGACGTCACCGTCTCCGCCTTTCTCGAGCAGTGCGGTGTCATCCGCGCGAACACCATCGAGGAGATGTTCGCGATCGCGCAGGCGTTGGACAAGTGCCCCCCGCCCCAGGGATCGCGCATCGCGATCGTGACCAACGCGGGCGGTCCCGCGATCATGGCGACCGATGCGTGCGTGAACCTCGGCCTCGAAATCGCCGAGCTGGGCGGCGCCACCGTGGAGTCGCTCCGCGGCTTCCTGCCCGAGACCGCGAGCGTGGCCAATCCCGTCGACATGATCGCGGCCGCCGGCGTCGCCGAGTATGCCTCCGCCGTGAAGACGATCCTGCAGGATCCGGGAGTCGACGTGGCGCTGGCGATCCATGTCATGCCGTTGACCTCGACTCCGATGGAGATCCTCTCGGCCATCACCGCCGCAGCGAAGGAAACGCCCGAGAAGCCCGTCGTGGTCGTGATGATGGCGACGGAGGATGCGTACGCGAAGATCCGCGACCGCTCCGATCTCGTCCCGATCTACGAGTTCCCCGAAACGGCTGCGCTCGCGCTCTCCAAGCTGGCGCACTACGCGGCGTGGCGGAAGCGCGACACGACGCCGGCTTCGACCTACAAGACCGACGACGCGCAGGTACGGCAACTCCTCGATCGTCACCTCGCGAGCACGCAGGCCGGGAGTGGCGCGGATTCCCGGGAAGGCCAGTCCTCCCCCACCGGTAAGCATGAGCCGGTCGAGCCGAGCTATCTCGCCCCGGATCTCGCGTTCGGCGTCCTCGAGGCCTATGGGATTCCGACCGCGCCCTGGCGGCTCGTCGCGACTGCGTCCGAAGCGTTGGACGCCG
>JAGQRC010000972.1 GCA_020425835.1 Planctomycetota bacterium
ATCCGGCTTGGCGCTTCCGTCCGGCGGAACGATGACGCTCGAGGGCGGGCTCGATCTGCTCGGCGCGGGGATCGTCGTCGGAAGCACGCGGGTCGGGCACAGCTCGCTCAACGCGAACGGCTCCCAGATGATCGGCGGAACGGGGGAGATCGTGTTCGTCGAGTCGTCGTTGGGCTACCAGCGGAGCCTGACGATCCAGGGGGCGACGAGCGAGCTGACGATCGGCGGCGGCGTCACTCTGCGCGGGAGCGACGGCTTCATCAATGCGACCGGGAGCCAACTCGTGATCAACCAGGGCGTGATCCGCGCCGAGGGAGACGCGATGCACGTCGGCCGACTCTCGAACGCGGGAGCCCTGCAGGCGATCGGCGGCACGCTCGATCTGAACGCGGTCGTCGGTGTGTTGGGGAGCGCGACCGTCAGCAGCGGCGGCGTGCTCGATGTCGATGGGACCTACACGGTCGATCAACCGATCACCGTGCGCGACGCATCGACGCTCACACTCCGCGGGAGCTGGATCAACGCGAGCTCGATCGCCTTGGCCGACGGCACCGTCAATCTCGGCGGCACGTTCACCCAGGCCACACTCGGCAGCTTCACGCGGGCGGGTGGGGTGGTGAACCTGATCGGGACGTTGGACCTCCTGGGCGGGACGTTGACGCTCGATGCGAGCGCCGGTGACTGGGTTCTCGCCGGGGGCGAGCTCCTCGATGGCACGCTCGAGATGAACGGCGCGACACTGATTCCGACCGCGTCGGGTCGGCTCACCGCGATGACCATCGTCGGCGACGACTGGGCGATCCCCGCGGGGAGGAACGTCACGTTCGAGAGCGGCCTCGATCTCTCCGGGGTCGACATCGTGGTCGGCGGTCCGGACGCGGGGCACACGATCCTCTACTTCGACGGCACTCAGACGCTCGGCGGGAGCGGCGAGATCGTGTTCACCGGATCTCCACTCGGCTATCAGCGCTATCTCTACCTCCTCGGAACGAGCACGCAGCTGACGATCGATCCGGCGATCCTCGTCCGAGGCGAGACGGGAACCCTTCTCGCTTCGGGCGGCCAGTCGTTCACGAACCTCGGCACGATCCGCAGCGAGGCGGGGACGATGTCGGTCGGCAACATCGCGAACTCGGGGCTGCTCGAGACGACCGGCGGGACGCTCGACGTCAACGGCCTCAGCGGAAATCTCGGCGCCGTCGCCGCGACGGCCGGCGGTGTCCTCGACATCGACGGCAACTACACGGTCGACCAACCGGTGACGGTTCGGGATGCGTCCACCCTGACGCTCCGCGGGAACTGGGTCAACGCGAGCACGATCGCGATGACCGACGGGACGGTGAATCTCGGCGGGACCTTCTCCTTGGCCACCCTCGGCGGGTTCTCCCGCAGCGGCGGCACCGTGAACCTGATCGGTACGCTCGATCTCGGCGGGGGAACGGTGCTGTTCGACGCGTCGAGCGGCTCGTGGCGCTTGCAGGGCGGCACCGTGTCGAACGGGACGGTGATCGAGTCGGGCGGCTTCGGGCTGATCGCGGGAAGCTCGGGCGTGCTCGACGGGATCACCCTACAAGGCGACGCCCTCGTGATCGGGCCCGGTTCGATCATCACGGCGCGCAACGGGCTCACGCTCGACGCCACGTCGATCGTCATGGGAGCGGCCAGCGCTGGGCACTCCTATCTCTACCTCGACGGCACGCAGACGATCGGGGGGAACGGAGAGATCGTCGCGGTGAACAGCGGACTCGGCTACCAGCGTCTCCTGTACCTGCTCGGTGCGGGATCGACGGCGACGATCGGTTCGGGGATCACCGTGCGTGGGGCGGGAGCGACGCTCATCA
>JAGQRC010000973.1 GCA_020425835.1 Planctomycetota bacterium
CGACCCAAGTCAAGTGTTCGTACTTCACCGGTAACCTTTCGGCGCACGATTCGAAGCGACGATTCGGTTTCGAGCTCACGTTCTTCCGCATCGCACTCGCGCCCCCGATGGGGAGGTCGACCACTGTGGAAAGCGAATGGGCCGCGGATCAGCTCTACATGGCGCACTTCGCGTTGACCGACGCCGGACCCGCGCGCTTCCATTTCGCGGATCGTCTCACGCGCGGCGCGGCGGGGCTCGCCGGAGCGACGGCCGAGCCACTGCGCATCTGGAACGAGACTTGGTCCGCCGAATCCCTGCCGTCCGAGACTCCGAGCCCGATCGACGGGGCGTTCCCGGTCCGACTCCGCGCCAGGGATGGCGACGTCGCGATCGAGCTCGAGGTCTCACCGACTCAGCCGATGGTGCTCCACGGCGATCGCGGCTACAGCCGCAAGGGAGACGATCCCGGCATGGCCTCACACTACTACTCCTATGTGCGGCTGGCCGCGACCGGGACCGTCGAGGCGGCGGGGGAGAGCATTGCCGCGAGCGGCACGGCGTGGATGGACCACGAGTGGTCCACGAGCGTTCTCGGCGACGCGCTCCTCGGCTGGGATTGGTTCGCTCTCCAGCTCGACGACCGGTCCGAGTGGATGCTCTTCGAGTTGCGGGACCGCCAGGGTCATCGAGGCGCGTGGAGCCAGGGCACGATCGCGCGCAGCGACGGATCGGTGCATTCGATCACCGGGGACCGGTTCACGATCGAGGTGACGGATCGCTGGACCAGCCCCGCGACTTCGCGAACGTATCCCGCCGGGTGGCGAGTGCGCATCCCGGAGGAAGATCGGACGCTCGACGTGCGACCGGTCCTGGCCGACCAGGAGCTGCGCCTGACCACGACCTACTGGGAGGGGGCGGTCGACGTTCTCGAGTCGGGTCGAGTCATCGGTCGCGGCTACGTCGAACTCGTGGGGTACTGAGTCTGCCGCTCGTCGTCGACGCGCGCGGATCGAGGGGCGGGCGCCCGACATCCGCGGATTCGGACAATGGTCCGCCGGGAGCCCGTCCACCCCGCAGGGTTGGCTGGCCCGCATTCGTCCTGCATAATGGAGGAGGATCGACCCCAACCTCGGCGTGCGACGCCGCGAAGGAGACCCAGTGCATTCGGAGAGCCAGTACTATACGGGAGAGTTCGCCGAGTACGCGGCGGAGGATGAGCGCACCTCGTTCATCACGCGCGTCTACATTCACCTCGCCGCTGCGGTGGCGGCGTTCATCTTGATCGAGGCGACGCTGTTCCAGACCGGCGCCGCGATATCGATCACCGAGGCGCTTCTCAGTGGGAGCTGGCTGATCGTCCTCGGCGCATTCATGATCGTCGGGATGATCGCCGACCGAATGGCTCGCTCGGACACCTCGCCGGCCGTCGCCTACAGCGGACTCGCGCTCTACGTCGTCGCCGAGTCGATCATCATCTGCCCGTTGCTCATGATCGCGAGCATGCGACACGAGGGGATCATCCTGCAGGCGGGGCTGGTGACGGCGGGGCTGTTCGCGGCGCTGACCACCGCGGTCCTGGTCACGCGGAAGGACTTCTCGTTCCTCCGGACGGCGCTCTACTTCGGAGGGATCGGCGCGCTGGTGCTGATCGTCGTCGCAGCGTTCACCTCGCTGACCCTCGGTTTCTGGTTCAGCGTCGGCATGGCCGTTCTGATGTGTGGGTACATCCTCTACTACACCTCGAACATCCTGCACCACTACCGCACCGACCAGCACGTCTCGGCAACCCTGGCGCTGTTCGCGAGCCTCGCGACGCTCTTCTGGTACATCCTCCGGATCTTCATGAGCCGCGACTGA
>JAGQRC010000974.1 GCA_020425835.1 Planctomycetota bacterium
AGGCTTCGACGAGAGCCTTGTTTCCCGTTCGCCCCCTCGGGCGGGCCGGTGATGCGAGGGGGTCCCGCCACCTTTGGTTCACATATTCGGCCCTCGGCGGGAGCCGGCAATCGACCGACGAGTCCGACGCGTTGGGTGCATCTATGCGCACCCCATGCGAACTCGTCGGCCCTGAAGGGAGCACGGATGTCAGGTCGTCCGCACCGTTACCGTTGGATCCTGTTCGAGGCGACGAAGATCGTGATCGTCGCGGCGATCGCCTCCAGTATCTATCTCAAGGCGACGGACGCGCACTACGAGGCCTACGCCAGCGCGAATCGGCTGACCACGTTCGAAGGGCGAAGCTCGGCGAAGATCTCGGAGCTCGAGGAGAGAGGGAGTTCGTCGCTGGATGAGCTGGCGCGAGCGCGCGAGACGATCGACAAGATGGCGGCGGACCTGAGGCAGCACGAGGCTCGCTTCGCGACCAGCGCCGCCTTCAACGATCAGCTCGCATCGCAAACCTACGCTCTCGAGTCCACGCTGCGAGCGGACCTGGAGCGCATTGCCGGGTCGGCCGAGATCACGGCTCAGAAGGTGTCGGAGAGGGTGAGCCAGATCGAGAGCCAGCTGGACCGCAGTCCCAAGCGACTGAAGCAGAGATTGATCTATCCAGTCATCCAGCTTCGCGGGAACGGGACCGTCGGCAGTGGCGTCGTGATTTCTTCCGAGCGACGAAGCGAGAACCAACCGGCGGTGACCTATGCTCTGACGGCATTCCACGTCGTTCAGGAGATCACGGAGGGCGCAGACGACGCGACCTGGATCCGAGAAGTGAAGTTCATGGATCCCGACACGGACCGTCTCGGATCGATCGAAGGGGGGGCGAGGGTGGTCGCGTTCCAGCCGGAGACCGACGTCGCGATGTTGCGAATGGAGCTGCCCGAGCCCTGGCCCTACATCGCGACCCTCGCGACGCCGGAAGAGCTGGAGCGGGTGGAGATCTTCGACCCGGTCTACGCGATTGGCTGCCCGCTCGGGAACAAGCCGCTTCCGACGGCAGGCGAGATCTCGTCCCAGGAGAAGATCGTCTCTGGCGAAACGTTCTGGATGATCAACGCGCCGACTTTCTTCGGGAACTCGGGTGGAGGCGTGTTCCTCGCCGAGAGCGGCCGACTGATCGGCATCAGCAGCATGATCTACACGTACGGGAAGACCACGCCGATGGTCGTTCCGCACATGGGGCTGTTCGTTCCGCTCGCGACGGTTCGACAGTGGCTGCAGGGTGAGGGGTATGCTTTCCTCTGCGATCCGGAGGTCGGAACCCCTCAGGCCGCGTCGGGAAGTGCGCCGGACGGCAACGACCTCGAGCACTGATGACGAGGGTGACGCGTTCGCATCGGTACCGGGCGAGGCCCGTCTCGGCGTTCACTACGTCGCGGCGGGCCTCGCGCCTTTCCGGCCGAACGAGCGACAGCGCCGGAGCCTCCGGCCGTCCGAAGGCTCGACGTCGACCCGTGACCGGACCGAGCGCTTCGGAGCGTCGCCAGCTCGCCCGACTGGCCGGACCATCCACGCAGCCGCTCGGCCCTTTTGACAACCTCCCCGGACGCCGCTAAGCTCCACGGTCGCTCCAGACCCGGCTCACCATTCTGAGGTCCCTCGCTCCTCAGGACGGGGACGAGCGCCCCGGGCAGATCGACTCCGACTCGGATTCCGAATGGGGCAGTCCGGCAGGTACTGCCTGGGCTACGGGCTCGGAGCCGAGGAAAGCGTCCGACCCACGCGATCTGTCTCCAGTCCGGGCCCCCTTCAGTCGAACCACAGACCTCAGGACACGAAATCGTCCCGAAAGGAAC
>JAGQRC010000975.1 GCA_020425835.1 Planctomycetota bacterium
CCCACTGCCGTCGTCATCGACCGGATCGATCGCGTTCTGTCGGGGCTCGAGCTGCTGGAGTCCGTGACCGGAGTTCCCGGCCTCGTGGGGCGCTGTGTGGTTCCGGACGAAGTGTCGGACGGGATCACGGACAAGCCCGAGGTGTGGCGCAGCGCCGCGGTTCCCGGCTACCACTATCGTTTCGACGTGA
Organism: Planctomycetota bacterium; assembly: GCA_020425835.1. Next base: position 191 of record JAGQRC010000975.1, read on the forward strand.
GCAAGGACCAGTACAGCGGATTGGTGTTCGGACTCGTCGCGGGTGCGGTGCTGCTGGACGGATCGGACACGATCGCCCTTCGTCAGCGATGTCGGGAGTTTCTCGTGAGGTGTGCGCGCCACCTCGACGCCGGGGATCTGCGCATTCGCCAGCGCGATGGGCGAGTCGTACGTTTCGGCGACCTTCGAGGACGCATTCTCGGTGTGCCGATCGGAGTCCATGCCGCGATCGCCCTGCCGATGTTCCGGGCCTGGGCGAGATTCTCGGAGTCTCGGACCGATCGTCGTCGCGCCGCGATCCGAACCGAGGAACTGATCGGTGATCTCGAGCCGCTGCACGTCGAGTTGTTCGGAATCCGCAAGTACTCCAACGCACTGATGGGTGCGGCCGGCATGGCTTCGCTCTCGATCGTCGAGACGGACCCCGCATGGCGTCGGGTCTACCGGAGGGCGTTCGTGGAGTTCATTCGTGATTTCGCTGGAGAGGGCAACGCGTTCTTCCACTCGATCGCGCGCAACCTGGACCTCGGTGATGGCGAGGAGGAGGAACGCTGCATGCGGAATCTCTGGCACGCGCGTCTCGGTTTCGAGTTCATCGAAGTCTCGGAGGACCGGTTCGACGGCGTCCCGCGCCGTTGGATTCCGGGACGCCGTTGGCAGCGACGCAGCGCGGAGGCGCTCCCGCTCGCTGTTCGACCGCAGAGCACGTTCTGTTGGAGGACCGATCCTTATGATCTCCGCCGTGACGACGGGGCCGCGGGCGAGCTCATCGCCTCCGGCGCCGATCTGTTCTGCGCGTACTGGTTCGGCCGGTACACCGGCTGGATTCCGGGGCCGTCGGAGAGCCAGTGACGAGTGCCCCGAGCTCGCACGACGGGCGACTCGGCCTTCGACTCCCGTGCCCGGACATCCCGTAAGACAGCCCTCGGGCTGCCCCTACAGTGGAACTCGTTCCTCGACGGCGGAGCGATGCCCGGGCGCCGTTCGGGAGAGCCGCGCTGCAACCCCCACCCCTCTCTGAGCACCTCGAAGAAAAGTCTCGGATACACAGAGGCTTGCGCTGTCTCGTCGCTTGACACTCCTGGGGGCGGTCCGATAATCGGGCCGACTGAAAGAGACGGGTTACTCACACATTTGACTTTTTGCGGTCGTCGATGGGACACGCCGGATCCCGGTCCTCACCCTCGAGGTGAACCGTCCGTTGTGAACCGCGACGTGTTCGTAGGGCAACGAGCACGACGCTGACGCGGAGTCAGTCCTCGATCGACGAAGTCGACGTGTGCGGGTCTCGCGGGGTGAAGTCCATCCCCGAGGCACACCCGAACGAGACTGGGCTCGAACATCTCTCCTCGAACCACCGGTCGAGCAACGGCTCGCTCCGCGGCTAGGCGTCGAAGTGTGGGACCGTCTCACACGAGCTGTTCGTCCCTCGACTTGTCATGACTCTCGGAGCGAATCGGTTCGCGCGTCGCGACCGACTCCTCGAAGGCGGGGCTCTGAGCCCCATGGGAACTCTTCATAGTTAGGGAGGAGCGATGAGACGAACTCGTTGCGTCGCCCTGGCCGCGTGTCTGGGACTCGTCCTGGCCGGCCGAGCGGTTGCCGCAGATTCGTTCACCATTGGGAGCGCATCGACGCAGGGTCTGA
>JAGQRC010000976.1 GCA_020425835.1 Planctomycetota bacterium
AGGAGGTGGCTTCCGGCCTCGGTGGCGACATTCGGGTCTCGGCGGACTCGAGCGAGTGGATCGACGACGTCGATGCCGTGAGCATCGTCGTTCCCACCCCGCGCCATCTCGACGCCGCGCGCCCGTTCCTCGAAGCGGGCAAAGGGGTCCTGGTCGAGAAGCCGCTCGCCTCGACGCTCGAGCAAGCCGACGAGATCATCGCGCTCGCCGAGCGTCACGGTGCGACCCTCCAGGTCGGCCACATCGAGCGGTTCAATCCGGTTCTCTCCGCGGCTCTCCCGCACATCGAGCGCCCGGTGTTCATCGAGTGCGACCGGATCCACCCGTTCAGTCTGCGGTCGACGGACGTCAGCGTGATCCTCGACCTGATGATCCACGACATCGATCTGATCCTGCACGTCATCGAGGGGGAAGTCACGGGAGTCGACGCGCTCGGGGCGCGGGTCCTCTCCCCGACGGACGACCTCGCCACCGCGCGGCTGGTCTTCGCGAGCGGCTGCGTCGCGATGGTGAAGACGAGTCGGGTCGCCATGAACCGAACGCGCAAGGTCCGGATCTTCTGCGAACGCTCCTACTTCAGCCTCGATCTGGTCTCGCGCAGTGGGCGCCGGGTCTACCTCGACTCGTCCTACGATCCGGCGGAGTTCCTCGACGCCACCGGTCGCATCGCCGCGCCCGATGGAGAGGCCGCGTTCCTCGCCCGCTACCTCCGGATGGAGCCGCTGGAGATTCCCGCACAGGAGCCCCTCAAGGCGGAGCTCCTCGCCTTCGTCGACTCGGTCCGGAGCGGGAGCGAGCCGAAAGTGACCGGCCGGGCCGGGCGACGGGCGATGCAGGTCGCGGGGGAGATCGACGCGAGCATCCGACACCACCGCGAGCGCGTCCAGGGGTACCTCTCCGGCGAGTAGCCGCGCGCCGGGTGGCGGACTCGCCCCCGAAACCGGTCGATCGTCGACTCTTGTGTCGCCCCGGGGGCGGTGCTATATTCTGCGCCCTTTGTTCCCGGCCGCCGGGGGCCCGGCCGGTCGAGGAACGACCCCGAACCCACAACACGGTACGCGCGCGGGTGCGGCTCGACGAAAGCCCACCTCGATCGCGGGCGACACCGGAGGAGGATCGACTTGCAAGCAACCATCGACATCAAGGACCTGATCGAGGCCGGCGTCCACTTCGGGCACAAGGCCAGCCGTTGGCACCCGGGGATGGAACGGTACATCCACGGCGTCCACAACTCGATCCACATCGTCGATCTCCGCGAGACCGTTCGCGGCATGATTCGCGCATCCCACTTCCTGACCCGACTCGTCGAGGCGGGGCACGAGGTGGTGTTCGTCGGGACCAAGCCGCAGGCGCGCGAGATCGTGCGTCAGCAGGCGAGCCGCTGCGGCATGCACTATGTCGTCACGCGCTGGCTCGGCGGAACCCTGACCAACTTCAACACCATTCGCTCGCGCTTGCGACGTCTCGAAGAGCTGGAGGGGATGGAGGCGGACGGCTCGATCAACCTCCGCTCCAAGAAGGAGATCTCCCGCCTCCGTCGCGAGCGGCGCAAGATCCACCGCAACCTCGAGGGGATTCGGCGCATGTCGAAACTCCCGGGGGCGGCCGTCATCGTCGACCTCCGTCGGGACGACATCGCGGTCGCGGAGTGCAAGCTCCTGGGGATCCCGATCATCGCGATCTGCGACACCGATACCGACCCGTCGATCGCCGACCTCGTGATCCCTGGCAATGACGACGCCTACCGTTCGATCGAGATCATTCTGTCCCGTCTGTCGGACGCGGTGATGGTCGGACGCGACAAACTCGTCGCTCGCCAACAGGCCGAGGAGAA
>JAGQRC010000977.1 GCA_020425835.1 Planctomycetota bacterium
TCGGCGACACGACGAAGGTCCGATCGCGGCGGGCGAAGTGCATCGTGATGCCCTCCGGCATCGGGTACACCCGCACTTCGCGACCCGCCACCTCGATGCGCTCCCCTTCGATCGACGCGCCGCGCTTTTCGGCGCAGGAGACGACGCCGAGGAGTTGAGTCCACAGCGCCTCCGTGCGTTCCGGGTCGTTGACGGTCATCACCAGCGCGAGCCCCGGCGCGGGCGCACCGGCGAGGGTCTCGCCGTCGACCTCGATGCCGAAGGCGGCGACCCCGACGATGTTGCCGAACACTTCGCGACCGAAATCCATCCACGAGATCGCCGTCCGCTGAGAACTCGGGGACTCCATGGCGGGGCGTCGCGGGTTCAGAGCGGCGGTGACGAACCCGGCCGCGCCGCGGGGGACGCCTGCGAGCGTTTCCGGATCGATCGACGGCATGCGGAAGAGATCGTAGATCAGGTTGCGATGCCCCTCGGCGAGCTGGAGCTCGACGTCGAGTTGCAGGCCGCTCTCGCCGACGCGCAGGTGCCCCGAGACGGAGCGAAGACTCTCGAGGTCCGCGGTAGCGAGGAGGAGGCGCAGCTCCGGATCCCGGTTCGCTTCGAGCTGGATCAATGGCTGAACCATCGGCATGAGTCGATGCAGGTTGACCCCGAAGTAGAAGAGCCCTTCCTCCCGTCGCGCGAGCGAGTCGTGCATGTCCGGCTCATCGGCCAGCGAGGGTCCCACTTCGCCCCGCAGGCGTTCGACGGTTCGCTCGATCGTCGAACGTTGTGGCGAGACGAGGACCAACCGACGAGTGAGCGTGATGAAGACCGGGAAGTCCTCTTCGACGACGTAGGTCGCGCAGCCGTGGATCGGGTCGGCGGGAGCGGCCGCGACCGGCAGCGCCGTCTCGATCAACCCGCGAACGACGTCGACGTCGCCGGGATGCGCGACCAGGATTCCGCGGGGCGCACCTCGCATTGCGTCGAATCCGTTGATCCCGATCGCAATGCCGCGAATGCCGAGGACACCGTCGAGGAGCGCGGGGCTCAGCCCGAACGCCGAACCTCCATCACCTCGCAGCAGGCCGAGCTGCGATGCGAGCTCGGTCAGTTGATCCCCCGGGCGGGTGAGCTCCAGGTAGGCGATCGTCTCGGGTCGAAGCAATCGGGCGAGATCGGCGGAGGCGATCTCCTCGCGACAACCTTCCCAGCGAAGCGTCGCTTCCGACCGGAGTTCGACGGAGACCGAAGGATCGTCGATCACGAGTCGATAGAGCTCGGCTGCCGCCTCGGCTCTGCCCTCCTCGGTCTCGAGGTAGTACGCACGATAGAACCGCGGGTCGCCGTCTTCCGCGAGGGCGGGCGAGGCGAGCGCCGTCGCGAAGCAGATTCCAAGGCAGGCGACCAGAAACTGAGCCCGGACCATCGGACACTCCAATCCCCGTCCCACGGCGAGACGGTCTGTCAGGGGAGGAAACGAGACGATCCGTTCACGCCCAGTGGAACGGATCGTCGCGCACGGACCGAGAAGGCGCACCCGTGCCGAGTCGGGACGGGCGACGGCAGTTCGCGTGCCGCTGTCGACGGTTTCGCGCGATGGACATCGGAACGACGTCGAGCGTCGGCCGATCGCCGACCGCCGGATCTCGAGGCCCGCGTCCAGAATGAACTCGAGGTCCGGGAGTGCGGAGCCGGAGCGTCGGCGTCGGGCTCAGGCGTCCGGTCGAAACTCGAACGCCCCTGGCAGGAGATCCCGAATGCTCGTGGTCCGAAAGGCCCCGGTGACGTTCGCGAGATGGACGGGGACGTCGTGCCTCGCGAGGACGGCGAACTCA
>JAGQRC010000978.1 GCA_020425835.1 Planctomycetota bacterium
AGCCATCGACGCGGCCGACCCGACGACCCTGTTCACCTATCTTCTCGGGGGCGGATCCACGCCCCCAGTGCCCTTCCCGGACGCCGGATCGGATCCGACCTCCGACGCGCTCGACTGCGCGCCGGACGAGGTGTGAGCGGACCGGTCCGAGACCGGAAACCAGCTCCTAAACAGCTACTGCGTAGATCTTTGCGACCGGAGGGTGGTCTCCCCCTCCGGTCGCCATCGTAGACTCGAGATGATCCGTGTCCTGCCTGGACCGCGAGGTCGAGGCGGTCCGCGGTGACCACGACTCGAGCACCGAACGTTCAGAGGGGACCGTTCTCATGCCCGCCCGCCCTCCGCGCATCCCGACGCGACTCCTGCTCTTCGCCCTTGCGCTCACCGCGACGAGCGCCGCCACGGTCCAGGCCGACTGGATCCGGCTCAAGGACGGCGCGCAGGTCCACGGCAAGATCATTCTTCATACCGACGAGCGGATCACCCTGAAGTCGACGAAGGGCACCTTCTCGTTCGACTCGAGGCAGGTCGCCGAGGTCCACCGCACGTCGCCCCTCCCGCTCCCGAAGCCGGAGGGGAAACCCGAGGTGAGCAGCGAAGTCATGCCGCCGGATGCGACGGAGTCGCGCGCTCTCGCCAAGGAACAGCGCCTCGACAAGAGCCGGCTGGTCCTCCCGTTGACGTTCGTCCTGAAGCAGGGTCGCACCAAGGTGAAGGGCTTCGACGGGGAGATCCTCGGGATCTACGAGGAGAAGGAAACGGAGGCCATCGTGTCGGTCACCGCGGACGACAAGCTCCCGCTCGACTCCTCGGACGTCTCGACCCTGGCCAACCGCCTGCGTCGACACCTCGGGGAGCGCAAGGAGGTGAAGGTGGACTCCCTGGAGCCGACCACGATCGACAACCACCCCGCCGTGATCGCGCAGTTCACGGAGGAGCGCAAGGGCGCGACCGTGCGCCACATTCAGGTTTGGCTCCTCGGGGAGCGTTGCTACGCGCTATCGATCGCGGTACCCGAGCGGAAGTACCGCCTGAACTCGTTGCGATACGGAACCATCCTGAAGTCGTTCCGACTCGACTGACGTCGAGTTTCGCGGGGCGCGCTGACCGCCGGAAGTGCCGGCTCTCGGCCAGATTGAACCCCCAACGGGTTGCGGACACCGAAGTCCATCGAGAGATCCGGCGAAGGATCGCCGGGTCTCTCCGGGTGCAGTGCTCGACCGGGCCGCGCGCCGCGCCCGGCCCGCAACCCCAACACTCAAAGGGGCTTTCCGCGATTGCCCCCAAAACCCGTTGATGTGCGATTCGACCTCAAGATATTGTGCCTCTCCCGCCGAACCGAGGGCCGAGGACACCACAGGTTGTGGTAGTCTCGTCCCATTGACGTTGCGTCATTTCGCCACCCATCTGTGACGTTTTGCTGCCTGCAGAACGGCCCAGGCGATTCCCGAGCGTGCCCGTTGGCGCGGCTCGCACCCGCCAGTGGCCCCTGCGAGGTCTCGGGCTGTGGAGGCCCGGGCTCCGGCACGACGATGCGCCGACCAGTCCGAGTTGCGTGGACGTCGGGAAGTCGTCACCGTCGGGCGCCCGAGGCTGCCGCCGCGATCGATGATGGGGCGCGGTTCGGTCAGGAGCCGTTCGCCAAACCCGCCGAGCTCTTGGAGCGACACGAGTGCACCGTCCGCGGTCACTCGTGCGTTTTTTTCGTCCTCGCACCGACCCGACCCCGGCTCAGTGCTGCCGAAGGCTCCGTGCTCCCGAAGGCTCCGTGCTCCGGAAGTCTCGGGGCCGAGGTCGGGTCGTGTTGGCGAGAACAGCGGTGT
>JAGQRC010000979.1 GCA_020425835.1 Planctomycetota bacterium
GATCCCGCTGGGAATGGCGATGACGACGCGGGGGCTGAAGAAGCGCTTCCGGTGGTGGACCTGCGAGATGAAGTAGGCGAGCAGCGCTTCGGTGATGTCGAAATCGGCGATCACGCCATCTTTGAGCGGTCGGATCGACTGGATCGACCCCGGTGTCCGACCGATCATCTCCTTCGCGACCCGGCCAACGGCCTTGCCGTTGAGGAGGACCTTGTTGGTCCCCGCCTGAACGGCGACCACGGAGGGCTCCGCCAGGACGACGCCCTCACCGCGAACACAGACCAGGGTGTTCGCGGTTCCGAGGTCGATCCCCATGTCGGTGGAGAACAGCCCCCAGAACTTGTTGACCAGCTTGACGACCATCGCCCCTCACGAGCCTCTCGGGATCGCACTCCGTCGGAGTCGATTCCCCCTCGAATCCGAAACACCGCGAGATCGACGAAACCTCACCCCTGCGGAGCATGAGGACCCGTCACGACCGAGGTGACGGTTTGGCTATTGGCTCCGAAGACTCTCGACCCGACGAGTGCAGCGATCAGCGCGATCGAGCATACGTCGATCGAGCGTGGGTAGCACACGGAAGGGCCGGCTCGGGAAACGAAACCACTCCCGTCATCTCCGAGATCGTTCGGGATTCGGGTGCGGGTCTCGGGCGGCGGACGGCAGGATCATAGAGGACCGGAGAGGGGATGAGAAGCGATCCCCGGTGGGGGACACGGGCAACCGTTGGGGCGCCGTTCGAAACGAGCGAAGAGGTCGCGAGCGACCTCTTCGCCAGTGCGGGCCGGAGCCAGCGGGATCGATCAGGGGGTCGGGAGTCAGGCAGGATCGAGTCGACCCGCGCTCTACTCTCCGGCGACGAGCTTGTCGATGTCCTGGCCGAGCTTGGTGACCTTCTTCTCGAAGGTCTTCGCCGAGCTCAGGACTTCTTTGCTCGAGTTCCCCGCGTTGTATCGCGCGATCATCATGCCCTGCAGAACCATGGCCCCGATCAGGCAGGCACAGGCCGTTCCGAGCAACGCGGTCGCGAGAGGACTCGAGGGCTTCTTCTCGATGATGTCTTGATCGTACACGGGCAGCCCTTCCTTAGTACGCGAGGCGGCTCGAAGCGTTGTCACCGACGCGGATCGACTGACCATCGTTGGTGAACTGGATTCGGGCGCCGGCGAGGTCCGGGGTCGTATGGGTGATCTGAGCCTTCGCGATGAAGTTGCCGTCTCGGTAGATCGTGAACAGATCACCGACCTTGACACCGTCCTCGGAGCCGGCCGAGATCACGACCAGGTTGCTCTCCGGCTTGTGCGCGACGACCGCGGCGTCGACCGGATTCGCGGCCTCGGTCACGATGTCGTCGACGTTCGGGATCTTCCGAACGACCTGCTCCTTGAAGAGGGAGAGTGCGTCGTTGGCGTTCTTCGCGCTCGTCAGCTCGATCTGCGTCGCCGACAGCTCCTCGGAGACCTGCTGCAGGTCGAGTTCGGCCCGTGCTTGAGCGAGTTCCGCGGAGGTCTTCGCCGAATCGGCTTCCTCTTTATCGCTTCGGAGACGATCGTTCTGGGCGACCAGATCGGACTTCTCCTTGTCGAGCTGCTGAATGTGCTCGTCCTTCTGCTGCAGCGAGGTCTGCAGCGCAGCGATGTTGCCCTGGAACCGCTCCTTGTCCGACTTGAGATCGCGGTTCTCGTTCGTCAGACCCTCGTTGGTCGCCCGGTACGTCTCGTTGCTGGTCTTGAAGTTGTTCAGGTCTTCCTTGGTCTTCGCCAGATCGCCCCGAGACTTCGCCAGCTCATCCGAGACCAAGGACTTCCATTCCTCAGCC
>JAGQRC010000980.1 GCA_020425835.1 Planctomycetota bacterium
GATAAACGAACTCTTTTTCTACAACTGGCTCAATCTCGTCTTCCCACCGAAGAACCAGTCTACTCCCGTTACACGATGCTACGACTCGCTGGGGCGCGTGATCCGCGAGGGCGTCGACTTCGAACCGCCGTTCACGACCGCTGACGAGGCGACGCTCTCGATCCTCCGCGACGGCGCCGGCAATCCGCTCGTCCGCGTCTATCCGGGTGGCCGCGTGGTGCTGACGACGTTCGACGGGCTCGACCGGGCCACCCAGATCGCGGTGGGCGCGCAATCGATCGCTTCGATCACCTCGATCGGTCGACGCGTCGCCGCGGTGGAGTACGGTGCCGCGGTGATCGCCGCGTTCTCCTGGGAGGGGAGCGCTCCGAGCGCGACGAGCTTCGGCGTCCGTCGCTTGGCGGAATCCTCGGTCACCGGGCCGAGCGGAGTGATCGACCATCGCAGCTATCGATGGGATCGGAACCAGAACCGGGTCCAGACCACGGACCTGCGCGTCGGCGGACCACAGCAGCAGCTTTCCCTCGACTACGATGCGCTCGATCGGCTGGTGGCCTCGACGATCGAAGACGCCGGCGGGGCTCCGGTCGACGAGACGGTGTACACGCTGGATCGCGTCGGCAACCGCGTGACGGTCGACGGCGCGGCCTACACCTCGAACCCGAGCGATGCCGCGGTCAACGAGTACACGACGACCCCGTTCGGAACCGTCGATCGCGACGCCAACGGCAATCTCATCGAACGACTCGGAGCGACGCTCACCTACGATGGTCGCAACCGCCTCGTCGAGTGGTCCTCCTCCGGTGGCATCCGTCACCGATTCAGGTACGACGCGTTCGGCCGACGCGTCGCCGAAGTGATCGATGTCGACGGCGTCGCCGGGTCCCCCTTCGAGCGGCGCCTCCTCTACGACGGCTGGCAGGTCATCGAGGAGCAGGAGGACGACGGTGACACGATCGCGACCTACATCTACGGGCGGGGTCTCGACGAGGTCCTCCAGATGCGTCGGTACGGTGTCGACTCGTTCCTCCACGCCGACGCCCACGGGAGCATCGTCGCGGCCACCGACGCCTCGGGAAGCGTGGTCGAGCGATACGAGTACGACGACTTCGGCTTCCCGACCATCCTCTCGCCGAGCGGCGCGGTGCGGTCGGCCTCGTGGATCGGCAATCGCATCCTATTCGCCGGCCGGCGCTGGGACGCCGAGACCGAGCTCTACGACTACCGCTACCGTCTCCTCGACCCGGTCCTCGGGCGCTTCGTCTCTCGCGATCCGCTCGGGGCGTTCGCGGATGGAGCGAGTCTCGGGAACGCTACCACCTGGGTCGGGAACAACCCCCTGACCCATCGCGATCCCTTTGGTCTCGAGGAAGAGGTCTCGTCGTCGCCCGAGGAGGAGTTGCCACCACCGCTCGTGAAGCGTCGCGCCCGCGTCTGCCAGGGACCGGGCTGCGATGAAGCGCACGGAGATCCCGAGCGCGATCCGACGCCGGAGATCGAACCTCCCGCTGAGCCGACCGTCGAGGATCCCGTCGTCGAGGACGACGCCGAGCCCGACGAGTACGAGGATGCGAAGAAGGACGCCGAGCGGCGAGAGGCCGAGGACGAGATCGAAGACCTTCCGCCCGAGGACATCGACGATCTCCCCGAGCCCGACTGGCGCGACTTCCGCGGCAAGTTGCCCGCGGGTGTGAGTACCTCGCATCCACTCCCCGGCTTCGAAGGCCGACTCCTTCAGAAGGAGATCCGCGAGGCGCAGCAGCGCGAGCGCGAGAAGGAGGAAGCGAAGAAGGAGGAGAAGCAGCGCAAGAAGGAG
>JAGQRC010000096.1 GCA_020425835.1 Planctomycetota bacterium
CGCTCGCCGCCTTGCGCCCCGCCACGTCCTCTTCTTTCTCCCCCGGTGTCACCAGTCCAGCTCTGTAGACGACGAAGCCTTCCTCCGGCACCGGACTCCCCCGTCGTCGCGCCGCGAGCACCTCGGCGATCTCCTTCCCGGACCCCCGCTGATGGAGCACGACCAGCGCCCGCTGTTCGGAGGCAAGGTTCCCGAGGTGCGCGGCGTACAGCGCGATACCGACCAACCCATCCCGCGTGAACACCACGCTCTCGAAGATCGAGAGCTTGGTGGTCTCCGGCACGCGTCGCCACGGCTGGACCTCGCGATACGGGTGACCCTCGATCGAGCGCTCGAACTCGACCTCGTTCTCGTCGGCACGCAGCACTCGTCCGGCCGCCGTGTCGATCGGCTTCTCCCCGACCTTGGAGAGGAAGTCATCGAACATCCGCTGCAGGTAGAGGCCGTCGACGATGCCCTCGAGTGCTCGCAATCGCGTCTCGGTCGTCGGCTGCAACGAGAGGATCCGATGGTGGAGTAGCTCCAGGTCGCGGAACCGGCAGTCCTGCATCGACACGGCGACGCGCTCGAGAAGCTCCGAGACCTGCTCGGAGTCGGCCACCTCGGTGCGGGCGATGACCCCGGAGACGCCCGACTCGACGAACTCGGGGAGCAAGGCCTCGTAGGCGCTGGTTCCTCCGAAGCGACCTCGAAGATCGACCAACCGACGCAGCGCACCGACGGGATCGCCCGCCGCGACCAGCTCGCCCAGATCGTGCTCCACTTCGACGAGTTCACTTCGCGCGAGGCGGTCGATCTCCTCGGCGCGTCGCTGCCAGCGACTGGCGTCCCCGGTCACGCGAACGAGGAAGCGACACACGGTCACCGCCTCGCCGAAGCTCTGCCGCCCGACCATCGACTCGAGCTCCTCTTCTGCGCGCGCGACCTCGTCCCGCGCGACCACCGAACGGATGCCGCGGAGCACTCCGGCAACGCGTCGCGCGCGCTCACCCGCCGGGGTGCCGCGGTACTGTTCCGCAAAGCGCTCGACCTCGTCGACGATCTCCCATCCCCTCCCGCTGGCGAGCACCTCCGACTCGAGTCGACGGTATTCGTCTTCCGCCTCCGACTCGCGCGGACTCGCGAAGGCGTGGACGGTTGCGCTCGTCTCGTCGCCAGGACCGGGGCCGGACGGCGAAGCGGGTCTCGACCCCTGGGCATCGAAAGGCCAACGTCGCGTGACGTGGGCATGGGCGAGAACGCCGAGCACGATCACCAACAGAGTCGGAACACCGAGGGTCACCGCGGTGACCGCCGGGGAGGCGGTGTAGGCGATCACCGTCCGCCCCGGCCCGGCGCGCTCGGGGGCCGCAACCGCGTCGGCGTAACGGGAAGCGGTCGGCGGAGTCACGGGACTCTTCGACGTCACGACCGTCTCGGCGACCGGCCCTTGCGTTGGCGCCGATCCGAAGCGAACCGTCGCGCGACCGATCTGCACGACATCCCCGGGCTCCAGTGTGCGGCGGTCGATCGCGACGCCGTTGACGAGCGTCCCGTTCGCGGAGCCGAGATCGATGATCGTCACGCGCCCGCTCTCCGACAGGAGCTCGGCATGACGTCGAGATGCCTTGTTCGTACCGAGCCGCACTTCGCACTCGTCCGCGCGACCGATCGTCCAGAGGCCGCCGTCGTACTCCAACGTGCGCTCTCCGGATTCATCGCGCACGACGATCTGCAACGGAAACTCGAACATGCTGGACTCGCGTTCGGATCGGGAGTGAAAGCTCGGTCCTCGCCACCGGCGAGCCGGAATGTACACTCGTCCGCAGTCGGGCGTCGAGTGTTGGGCGGTCGTGCTCGGTGAGTTCTCGATGGATCCCGTTGCCGGTCGCTCCGGAACCCGATACCTATGGTCGAATGGGAGCCTCGACCGATTCGCCCGATGACCCGGACCGCATCCTCACCGTCCTCGACGGGCCGGAGGTGGAGGAGGTCGTGAAGGGCTCCCGATTCCTCGCCCAGACCTTTCGAGTTCGCTCCGAGGACGAAGCGCTGGGCCGGTTGGACGAGATTCGCTCGAAGTACCCGGACGCCACGCACCACTGCTGGGCTGCTCGGATCGGCGATCCCCGACGACCCGTGACGCGATGCGATGACGACGGGGAACCCAATCGAACCGCCGGCGCGCCGATCCTCCTGGCGATCGAGTCCGCAGCAGTCAGTGACGTCCTGGTCATCGTCACCCGCTACTTCGGAGGGACCAAGCTGGGCAAGGGAGGACTCGTCCGCGCCTACGGCGCGGCGGCGAGGCGGGCACTGAACGATGCGCCTCGTTCGGAGACCTTCCGTCACGTCTCCGTTCGGATCGTCGTGAGCTACGACGATCTCGGCTCCGTCGAAGGATGTCTCGCGAAGCAGGCGCGCTGGATCCGCGACATCGACCGCACCTTCGAGAGCTCCCCGACCCTGTCCTTCGAAGTTCGTCGGAGTCGCGCGGAATCGCTTCGCACGGAGGTTCGCGAAGCGACGAGCGGTCGCGCCGAGATCGAGGTCCGGCGGGAGGAGGCGACGTGAACGGCGAAGATGAGTCCTCGAACGTCGAGCCACGCTCCGCTCACCGCTCGAACGCGGGTCGGGAGTCTGGATCTCTCACCATGACGGAGGTGGCGACCCCCGCTGGAGCCGCTGAGTCCCGACGACGAGGAGGAGCATGAGAATCGCTGGTGTCACGGCGCTCGTCACCGGGGGCGCGCAGCGCCTGGGTCGCGCGATCGCAATGGCGTTGGCCCGCGAGGGTGTCGACATCGCCGTCCACTACCGAACGTCCGAGGCCGAAGCCGCGCGCACGGTGCGCGACCTCCGGACGTGCGGCGTTCGAGCCGAGGCGTTCCGAGCCGACCTCGCGCTCCCCGACGAGTCGAGAGCGTTGGCCCACGAAGTTGCGCAGTCGCTCGGCCCGTGGCGCATTCTCGTCAACAACGCCTCGCGCTTCGTGGCGAACGGACCGGCCTCGCTGTCGTTGGACGACGTCCGAGTCGACGCGGCGATCCACCTCGAGGCGCCGTTGATCCTGTCGCAGGCGCTCGACGCGCAGCTTCCCGACGGTGACCACGGCGCGATCGTCAACCTCCTCGATCATCGCGCCGTCCACCCCGATCCTCGCTACGCGAGCTACAGTCTCGCGAAGGCGTCCCTGGGCGCCTTGACCTCCCTGCTCGCGCAGTCGCTCGCGCCGCGCATCCGCGTGAACGCGATCAGCCCGGGGGCGATCCTGCCCCCGCCCGAACTCGACGCGGCGGCAGGTCGAGAGCATCTCGAGCGGGTCGCGGCGCGGACGCCACTCGAACGACCGGGGACCGAGGAGGACATCGCCGCGGCGTGTCTCTTCCTGGTCCGAGACGCCGACTTCACCACCGGCACCACGATTCCCGTCGACGGAGGGAAACACTTGCGATGATCGACCCCGGAGCAGACACGATCGAGATCCAGGACCTTCGTGTTCGTACGGTGATCGGCATCTTCGATCACGAGCGCGACCGCCGGCAGGAGGTCCGCATCACGCTCTCGATCGAGTCGGACACGAGGGACGCCGCGCGAAGCGATGCGATCGAGGACGCGCTCGACTACAAGACGCTGACGAAGCAGCTGATCGAGATGATCGAGGCATCCAGTTTCCAACTCCTGGAGACCCTCGCGCAGCGGATCGCCGATCTCGTCCTGGTCCATCCGCGGGCGACCGCCGTGCACGTCCAACTGGAGAAACCCGGCGCCCTGCGATTCGCCCGGACCGTCGGGGTGAGCATCACCCGTCGCTCGGACCGCTGACGTGACGCACGAGGTCCTGCTGCTCCTCGGCTCCAACGTGGACCGGGAGTACCACCTTCCTCTCGCCTGCCGCCGACTCTCCGAGCGGTTTCTCGTCCTACGATCTTCCGACCGATATCAGAGCGCGGCGGTGGGAGCGCCCGGAACGCCCGACTTCCAGAATCAAGCCGTGTTGATCGCGACCGATCTCGACCACACGTCGCTCCGCCTCGCCCTTCGCGAGGTCGAGTCCTCCCAGGGTCGCGTTCGCACCGCAGATCCCAATGCCCCACGGACGATCGATATCGACATCGTCTACGTGGCGGACGGTCCCGATGGAGCGGCGCACGACGTGGACTCCGATCTCGCTCGCTACCACCATGTCGCCGTGCCCGCCGCCGAGATCGACGGGGCGCGCCGTCTCGCGGACGCCCGCACCGTCGACGACATCGCCCGGTCCCTCGGCCCCCCTCCTCACGGGTTTCGCCGACTGCACGAGTGACCGGCTGGGCCGGGAGGATCTTCGACGCGCACACCTCCACCGCGTCATGCACCCCAGGTGGAGATCCCTCGCACGATCGACACGGCACCGATGGCGAGGACGAGCCACCGGGTCACCTGGAGGAACCGGCGGTCGCTCCAGCGATCGAGCACCGCCCGGCCGAGCCTCGTCCCCACCAACGCCATCGCGATGACCACGAGATACACGTACGGCGGAAGGTCCGACCAGTTCGCCGCACGAGGAGCGAGCGCCGTGAAGTAGATGATCTTCGTCGTGTGCGCGATCGACTGGGTCAGCGCCTTGGTCCCGACGATCTGATGGCGACTCAACGATCCACCGACGAAGAAGACGTCGAGGAGCGGACCCGACACACCCGCCGTCAGGTGCGCGCCGGTCACCAGGAATCCACACGACACGGCGTGAGAGGCCCTCGTGAAATCCAGCCACTGCCGCATCCGACTCGGGATCATCAGGGCGAGCCACGGGATCGAGCCGAGGGCGATGGAGCACGTCGCTTTGTCCAACGAGATCGCGAGGCTCGCGAAGACGATCACCCCGACCGTCGCCCCGACCACGTACATCCGGATCCCCGGCCAATGGAAGTGATCACGCAAGAGGAACGCTCGGGACCCGTTCGACGCCAACTGGGTGACACCATGGAGCAACATCGCCTCGGGAACCGAGAGCAGCGCGAGATAGATCGCCATCAGGATCAGACCGCCGACCATTCCGAACACGCCGGAAATGAACGCGGTCACCAGGACCGACACCCCCACAATGGTGATCCACACGTCGACCTCCCTGCCCCTCGCGAACGAGCCTTCTCGATCGCTGCCCCATCATCGGCTCTCGGCCGAACCAAGGAACGAGAATGCTAGCAATTCCTGACATTCCACATTGGAATGGTCGACCGGATCGGGGGCGAGCGGCCGAGGAGGCTCCTCCGCGTGTTGGAGGACCGCGTCGAGGACGCGCTCGACCTTCTCGTCCGACCGATACCGCGACAGCGAAGGGTTCATCATGCTCGCGCAGATCGAAGCGCTTCTCGCCCTCGCCGACACCGGATCGATGACCGCCGCGGCGACACGCCTCCGGTTGACGCAACCCGCGGTGAGCAAACGGATCGCGACGTTGGAGGCCGAGCTCGGGCGAGAGCTGGTCGACCGGAGCGGGCGGCGAGTGCGCTTGACTGCCGAGGGCCGGGCGATCGTCGATGAGTTGCGACCGGTCGTGTCGAGCTTGAAGGCGGCACTCGCGGGCCCGACGGAAGCGGGAACGATCTCCGCTCCTCGGACGCGGATCTCGATCGGGGTCTCGGAGTCCGTGCTCGCCTCTTGGGGGGCGCACTCGCTCCGACGCGCCGCGCGCGCGGTTCCCTTCGTCGAACTCGACCTCCACGCACACCGGAGCCCCGCAGTGGTCGATCACGTTCGGGCGGGCGACTACACGATGGCGATCGTCGCCGGTCAGGCGGATCTCGCGCCCGACCTCGAGGTGTCGCCACTCCTCGAGGAGCCGATGGTGTTGGTGCCGTCCCAGCTCGAGACGACCTCCGTCCCGCGAAGGGGTCCGGTCCCGGTGATGGCGATCGAGGAGCACTCCGCGACCTGGCGGTCCATTCGACGACGACTCGCGGGGCACACTTGGGGCCGGCGGCTCCAGGTCGTGCGTCGGCTGCAGTCCTTCGTGGCTCTGACGCAGCTCGCCCGCGCTGGGTTCGGCCACGCGCTGGTGCCCGAAGGGGTGACGCGGAGTCTGGGGATCGCGGAGGCGAAGATCGTCCGATCTCCGCGGCCGGAGCTTCGACGCCCGATCTCGATCATCGGGACGAGTGGCCGTCTCCACCGCCCAGCGGTCGCGGCGTTCTGCCGAGAGCTCCGGGCGGTGGTGGGTGCGGGCGATCAGTCTCCGAACTGAATCCCCTGGGCGAGCGGGAGATCGCGCGAGTAGTTGATCGTGCAGGTCTGGCGTCGCATGTAGGCCTTCCACGAGTCGGATCCGGACTCCCGGCCGCCGCCCGTGTCCTTCTCCCCACCGAACGCGCCTCCGATCTCGGCGCCACTCGTGCCGATGTTGACGTTGGCGATCCCGCAGTCCGATCCGGACGCCGAGAGGAATCGCTCCGCCTCACGGACATCGTTCGTGAAGATCGCGCTCGACAGACCCTGCGGCACCTGGTTGTGCCACTCGATCGCCTGGTCGAGCTGGTCGTAACGCAGGAGGTAGAGGATGGGTGCGAACGTCTCCTCCCGAACGATCGCCATGTCGGGCCTCGCTTCGACGATCGTCGGCTCGACGTAGTGTCCGCCCGCCGGCACGCCATCGCTCTTGCGGTTCCCGCCGTAGACGATCTCTCCTCCTTGCGCACTGACCTGCTCGAGCGCAGCCATCATCGCGTTCACCGCGGCCTCGTGGACCAGTGGCCCCATCAGCGTGCCCTCGTCCAAGGGGTTTCCGATCGGCACTTGCGCGTAGGCGCGACACAGTCGGTCGCGCACTTCATCGGCGATGCTCGCATGGAGGAAGAGTCGACGAGTGGTGGTGCACCGCTGTCCGGCGGTGCCGACCGCCCCGAAGAGCACGCCGCGCACCAGGAGATCGAGGTCGGCATCCGGGGTCACGATGATCCCGTTGTTCCCCCCGAGCTCGAGGAGGCTCCGTCCGAGACGCGCCCCGACGACCTCGGAGACGCGGCGCCCCATCCGACAGGAGCCGGTCGCGCTGACCAGCGGAATGCGCGGATCAGCGATCAGTCGCTCCCCGATCGGATCGGCCGTGCCGACGACGAGGCTGAAGATCGGTGGCGCGCCACAGGCATCCAGCACGGGTTGAATGATGTTCTGCGTCGCGACCGCGCAGAGGGGTGTGATCTCGGACGGTTTCCAGAGCACGCTGTCCCCACAGACCGCCGCGACGAGCGCGTTCCAGGACCAGACGGCGACCGGGAAGTTGAACGCGCTGATACAACCGACCACACCGAGGGGGTGCCACTGCTCGTACATCCGGTGCCCCGGCCGTTCTGAGTGCATGCTGAGGCCGTAGAGCTGTCGCGACAGTCCGACCGCGAAGTCGGCGATGTCGATCATCTCCTGCACTTCCCCGATGCCTTCCGGCCGGATCTTCCCCATTTCGAGTGCCACCAGGGCACCGAGCGCATCGCGTTTCGAGCGAAGTGCCTCCCCCATCTGCCGGACCACTTCACCGCGCTTGGGAGCAGGCCACGTCCTCCACTCCCGAAACGCCTCGGTCGACGCGGTCACCGCGGCCTCGAGATCATCCGGCGTCGCCATGGCGACACGGGCGATCACTTCGCCGTCGATCGGAGAACGGCTCTCGATCCACTCACCGCTCGGGTCGCGCCAACCTGCAGCAAACGCGCCTCGGTTGTCGGCCTCGATGCCGAGCTCGGAAAGGAAGGGGTACTTCATTCGTTCATGCCTCTCGTGGGTTTCCAACAGGGGGATCGTCGAGCGAGCAGTTCGCGGAGTGTCTATTCGCCGATTGCAGGACGAACTCGGGACGGCGCATGGGCCGACCCGGGCCACGGTATCAACCGCGCCAGCCGCTGAACCGAGAAGGCGATCGCTCGGTTCGGAGAGCGTCGAGCTCGATGGAACTCTGGGTCCAGAGCCGGACTCCCTCGAGCCACGTCCGCACCTCGAGGCGCTCCTCGTCCGATCTCCCGGCGAAGAGCGCGTCGTCACCGAGGAGGTCATCGATGGACGCCAGAACGCGCGCGGGGTCCGCATCCCGCAGAGAGCGAACCGAGATCCCCGCGAGCAGCCGCGCGAGATCGGCGGACTCTCGAACCGAACGGTACCAATTATCAAAACTCGCCGGATCGAGCACGAACAAAAGGTGGAGGAGCTCTTCGAGCTCCCCGAGATCTCCGACCTCCTCCAGCCGCTCCTCGATGACCGGGCGATCCCGCTCGTCGAGACCGAACTCCAACCGAACCCGGATCGATCTCAGGTCCAGGTCGTCGGGTCGCGACTCCGACTCGTCCCAGAGTTGCCACAGCCGTTGGCGGTGCGTCAGCTCGTCCTCGCGGATCCGAGCGAGGTCGACGAGCCGAGCGGGAAGATCGGCGAACGCCTCGGACTCCGGCACCGCTCCGACACGTTGCAACCGATACTCGAGCCACGACCCGAGCTGACCGGTCGGCAAGGGCTCGATCCGGATGTCCTGCGGCGCGATTCGAGAGAGGAGCGGACTCAACGCTTCACCACTCCGAGGCGTGATCTCCTCGAAGGCGAGGAGGAGCTGCGGCCACCAGCGAACCGGAGGTCGATCGCTCCCTTTCAGGGTCCAGACGTAGCCCGGCGTCGCCGCGACCCGGACGCCGTCCGCCCCGTCGAGCGCGCGACCATCTCCCGCGTAGAGTCCGACCTCGAACGGCTCCCCGGAGTCGCTCTGTCGCGCGCGAAGCGCTCGAAGAGTGCTGACCGCGCTCGACCGCTCGCGGCGGCGACGCTCCTCGATCCACTGAGCGGTCGGACGAGCTTCGAAGTCC
>JAGQRC010000981.1 GCA_020425835.1 Planctomycetota bacterium
TTGCGGATGCCCGACGCGAACCCGTAGTCGACGTCGGTGAGCATGTGCTGGAGCCCGTGGCCGAACTCGTGGAACAGGGTCAGCACCTCCGAGAAGCTCATCAGGCTCGGTGTGTCGCCGACGGGCGGCGTCTGGTTGCAGACGAGGTAGGCGACGGGGAGGCGCAGGGGCTGACCCTCGTGACGGAACAGGTTGCTCCGCGCCAAGCACTCACCCATCCACGCGCCACCTCGCTTCTCGGCGGGTCGGCTGAAGGGGTCGAGGTAGAACGCGGCGCGCGCTGTCCCGTCGAGATCCTGGACCTCGAAGTACTGAACGTCAGGGTGCCACTTCGGGACGTCGTTCGGACCGGGGACGACTTTCACGTCGAACAGCCGCTGGGCCATGTCGAAGAGGCCGGCGAGCACGCGGTCGAGCGGGAAATAGGGGCGCAGCTGCTCGTCGGTGTAGTCGAACTTCTTCTCGCGCAGACGGTTCGCCCAGAAGGCGAGGTCCCACTGACGAAGATCCTCGGCCTCCGACGCGCCTTCGGCTCGAGCGAGCTCGCGGAGCTCTTCGAGATCGCGGTGGCTACGTTCCAGCGCGCGCTCGCGGAGATCGGCCGTCAGCTGATCGACCGCGGCGACGTTCTCCGCCATCTTCGCGTCGACACTCAGCTCCGCGTAGGTCGAGAATCCGAGGATCTCCGCCATCTCGCGTCGCATGCGGAGGATCTTCGAGATGATCTCCCGGTTGTCGGTGTCGCCTTCGCTGCCGCGGTGGTTGGAGGCGCGAAGGATCTCCTTCCTCAGATCGCGGTGGGGGCAGTGCTCGAGGAACGGGCCGAGGCTCGGTCCGTCGAGCGTGATGCGCCACGGACCGTTCTCCGCGGTCGCGCCCTGACCGTAGGTCTGCGCGGCGAGCCGTCTCGAGCTCGCGGGAAGACCCGCGACCTCGTCCTCGCTCGTCAGGTCGAGATGGTACGCCTTGGTCGCGTCGAGCACGTTGTTCGAGAAGCGTGTCTTCAGCTCCGCGAGTTCCTTGAGCAGTTGGTTGAACCGCTCCTTCTTCTCGCCCTTCAATCCGATCCCGGAGTGCCGCGCGCTCCGCTGATAGTTCTCGATGATGCGCTGTTGAGCGCGAGAGAGTTGGTGGAACTCCGGTGACCGGTGTAGCGCGACGACGGCATCGTAGAGCGGCTCGCTCTGCGAGATCCGCAGACCGAACTCGACCATCTTCGGCTGCACTTCGTCGTGTGCGGCGCGGAGCGCCGGCTCGTTGCGGACGGCCATGAGATGCGCGACGAGACTCCACGCGAAGCGGAACCGATCTTGGATCCGCTCGAGGGGGTCGAGCACCGTCTCCCAGGTAGGCTGGTCGAGTCGGCCCTCGAGCGCGGTGAGTGCATCCTGCAGCTCTTCGAGCAGTGCCGTCACACCCGGAACGACGTGCTCGGGCCGCACGGCCTCGAAACGAGGAACGAGGTGGGTCGGGCCGAAGAGGGGGTTCTCGGCAGGGTCCAGGGCGGAGGGTCGTGCAGAGTCCGACACGTTCGTGGTTCCTTCCGGCCGACACCGGGGTCGGCACATTCGTCGAGGCCGCGGATGATCGTCGCGGGGCCGTCGATTCGCCCGGCGTGGGGTCGAATGGTGTCGAGGTCGGGCTGAAACGGCCCGGGATCATGCAAGAATCCGGAACATCCCGCAAGCGCCGCGACCGGGCGACGCGCAGACTCAAGTCGTTTTGCGATTCGGGATTCCGGCCCCCGGCCGTCGCATCCGAAAAAGGGACTAAGAACACGTCGGCTCGGGGCGACCTTCCCGAGACGGGG
>JAGQRC010000982.1 GCA_020425835.1 Planctomycetota bacterium
CTCTCGAGCGAGCAGCTCGACGTAGCCCGACCCGAACATGCCCAACGTGTTCCGTTCGTTGGCGACGGTGTCGAGATCCTGGTTCTGATGGTCATCCCCCGCTTCGCCGTCGAAGTTGACGAACGGGAGTCGCTGCCCCAGCACGAAGACATTGGCGACGTTGTCGCCGCCCCCACCGATGCGAGGGCTGTTGTGACAACCCGCGCAGGAGTTCGCGTCGGGGGCCGAGATCCGGTTGAAGTTCTCGGGCATCGAGTGGGCCTCGCGAGTGCCCCCTGTTCCCGTCGTCTCGGGCCGTCCCGCGCCATCGAGCTCGTTGAAGTTCGCCGCGAAGAGCTTCTCACCGTGGTCGAGGATCTCGGTCAGCGGAACGGAACCGGCCTCCAGCTCGTCCTGGTCGAGATGTCGATCCATCACGGGCGACTCGCCGGCCGCCTCGGCGGCGGCGGTGGCGCTGGAGCCCGGAGCCGGGTCCGAGCTGCTCTCGATGCAGCCGGCGCTCAGCGCGAGCAAGAGAATCAGAGGGAGTGTCGATCGAGAGCCGTTCATGTCGTTCTTCCTTGTGTGCCTGCTCATTGTTAGCCGAATGCGTTCGACGACTCCGCTCAGAGCGCGATGACGAGCCCCACGGAGTAGCCCTCGACGTCACCCGTGTTCAAACCGTTCAACGTCGTCCAGGAGCTGGCCGACATCCCGATGCGATTCGTCAGTCGGAAGTAGACGCCGAACCCGAGCCGGTCGTACTCCTCCTCGACGCCGGGGAACGATCCTGCCCCGATGTCGTGCCCCCCGAGACTGCGGACCAGGCTGTAGAAGATGGAGATCGTCGCCCGGTCCCCGATCGTCGTTCCCGCCGTGGCATGGAGCTGGAACTCGTCGGGCGGATCCTGCGATCGAACGTCGTAGCCGGTCTCCACTGCAAGGAACGTGCTGCACGGGAAACGGACCTGCACGATGCCTCGACCTCGGAAGTCCGTCTGCCCGTCCCCGATCGCGGTGACGTTGTCATCTTCGTAGTCGGTCAACGGGAGTTTCACGGCCGGGGCCGCGAGCACGTTGACGGTGGCAGAGCCGAGATGGAACTCCACGAGACGACACTTGAGCTGGACGACCGCGTCCTGGAGGTCAGCCTCATCGTCGAAGATCCCCGATGAAGACGCGCGCGTGTACGCGAGGCTGAACGAGAGGTCGACGTCATCCGTGAGACCGTGGGCGACATAGAGGTTGAAGCTCTGCCGTTTGATGGTCCCGACATTGTCGTCGGCGACCTTCTTCTCCCCATTCCAGAACTCCGAGTAGCGGTCCTGACTGTAAGAGAATGCAAAGTCCGTTCGGCCCTTTCCTCGTAGAAAACCTGAATCTCCCTGCGCCGAAAGGAGATCGGGAACGAGGGCCCCCAGAAAGACGATCGCCAACGCGATCCAGTGTCGGGAACCCATCAGAGCACCTCCTTGGGATCCAGGATTGTCGAGTGTGGCCGCGCCCAATGCGGCAGGCGGTGTGTGGCAATCCCCGTTCCCAGGGTCCTTCGATCGTAACCCGCGCGTCCAGGCTCCTCGTGGAGCGCACGTCGCTCGAGGTCGCATAACGATTGCGCGATTGACGCGCCCGTTCTACGAACCCGGCCGCGAGTCCCTCGATGTCCGAGATCGGAGCGCCCCCACCTCCACACTGGTCTGGATTCCGTACGGTGTCGCTGGAGACGCAACGGACCGGAGCGGGGGAGTGGCAGCGCCCCCGCGGCGCTGCCGCGGCAACCGCGCAATGGACCTCGCCCCGTCGGTCAGTCGCGAAGTCGTGGCGACT
>JAGQRC010000983.1 GCA_020425835.1 Planctomycetota bacterium
GGTGGAAGACGAAGTCGTGGACCCCGAGTCGCGACGGGACGATCGCCGCCACCGTCCGACCATCGAGCGTGTCGAAGCGCGCGGCCCCGGCTCCGCCGAGGAGCTCGTCGAACAGCTCTTGGTAGTCGCGGATCAGCTCGGTCTCGACGACGCGCGGCTCGTCCATGTGTTCTGGCATCCGCTTCGACGGACCCTGACCGAGCACGCCGCCCTGGCGATGGGTGATGGTCTGCCCCGTGACGTCGACGTCGACGGATCGGCGCGCCTCCCGGAGCTGGTAGTGCCGCTGGTCTCCCTCGGCTCGCACCGAGAACTCCCGAACGGAGCCCCACCGGACGTCTCCCGTCGACTCGATCCATCGATCGATCGACTGACGCGTCGTCCGAACCCGAGAGGTCCCCTCCTCGGCGATCTCCGTCGACTCGTAGATGACGAAGACGGTGCCTCGGCCGGGGATGCCGAGCCGCCCCATCGTGCCGAAGACCTGCGCGCCGCGCGGGGCCGCACGCGGTGGAGCCGAGTCGTCGGCTCGGGCCGGAAGGCTCGAGAGGACGCCGAGGAGCCCGACGCCGAGAAACCACGCGAACCTGGCCATGAGGGTCCTTTCGACAGCGCTCGGATGCCCGCGCCCCCCCCGCGTGCCCAACTTCGGGACACCGGAGTTCCAGCCCGGGACCGGCGGGCCGGATCTTAGCGGCGTCGATCCACCACGTCACCCTGCACGGTCGTCCGCGGGTCCCCTCGTGACGCGGTCTCCGCGCCGAGACAGCGGCGCGATCGCACGAGGACTCGCTCGAGTGAGCCGGGCCCCGACCTTGCGGCCCAGACCTTCGATTGGGCGAAGGGAGTCCTCGATGGCGTCACGTTTCCTGATCGGTTCCTTGCTCCTCGTCACTGCGATCGGATGCAACCCGACGCACAGCCACGTCGTCAGCATGACGCCCGAATCGGGCTCCACGATCGACGATCCTCCGACGGAGATCGCTGTGCGTTTCGATCGCGCGATGGACCCGAGCACCATCGACGGGAACACCTTCGTCGTCGAAGGCAGTGTTCGCGGCGGCTACGACGGAGCGGTCACCTACGACCCGTTGACCCGGACGGCCTTCTTCCGACCGACGACGGCGTTCGATCGCGGCGAGCAGGTGATGGTCTCGTTGACCCGATCGATCCAGTCTTCGTCGGACAAGGAGCTCCGACCGTTCCGCGGGGAGTTCCACGTCCGGGCGCCCGAGGTGTACATGCCGCCTCCGATGGAGGTTCTCTCGATCGACCCGGTCGATGGAACCGTCGGCGTCGCGGCGCTCCCGAGTTTCCAGATCCACTTCTCCGCGATCGCGAACCCCTTCACCGTCACCGCGGAAACCGTGCACGTCTTCGGTTCGCGCAGCGGCGCGATCGAGCCCACGTTTCCGAATCTCTTCCTCGGCGGCGATACGTTGACCGTACAGCTGTCTCGCTCGCTGCTGGCCGGAGAGCGGGTCACGCTCGAACTCGGCGGTGGACTCGCCTCGACCGAGGGAGCCGAGCTGCTCCCCGTTCGATTCGGATTCACGGCCCACAACACCGCGCCGACCACGAACCCGACGTCGGTGTCGAGCGCCTCGATCGACATCGACGGCCGCGTCGTCTTCCTCGACGCCGATGGCGATGCCCGGGACGAGTGGGTCGCCGTGCACACCGATGGTCGCCTCGAAGCCCAGGAGCTGATCGTCGATGCGCCGTCCGCGATCGAGGTGCAGATCCTGAGCGAAGGCGTCGCCGACGTCGCGGTCGGAGACTTCGATGGGGACGGACGGGCC
>JAGQRC010000984.1 GCA_020425835.1 Planctomycetota bacterium
ACGCCGCCGACGCGACCGCGCCCGGCTCGCTCGAGATCGGGGGCGCGGCGTGGAGGGAAGGCGCGTAGATCTCGGTGGTGGCAGCACCCGGAGCAACGAACCCGAACTGCGGTGTCGACCCGACCGATCTCGATCCCCTGGATTGCCCGGCGTTCGCCGCCTGTCCGTGACCGTCGGAAACGAAGCGGACCCGCACGGCGCGGGAATCGCCGAGCGGGTCCGCTGCTTCGCGCTCGGGTTTCTCGTCAGCTCCCGACGATCTTCGAGGCGAGAGCGGTGGCGAAGTAGCCGATGTTCTCCTCCGTCTGCGAGCCCGACGCGACCGCGCCCGACTTGCTCCCGGTCTTGACGATCTCCAGCTCTCGACGTCCCGAAGGCGTCGAGAGGATGGCGCTGCCATCCAACTTCGAGTCGCCGATTCCCGAGCCGGAGAGGAGGAAGCGGGCCGCGCCGCTTCCGTCGGTGAATCGGGTGATGTGGATCTTCAGGGTCGAGCCGTCGGGGCCGGCATGCGCCGCGACGCCGCGGTCCTTCAGCTGACGGACCAGCTCGTCCTGGATCTTGCCCGCGAACTGCGACTCGGTCAGGCCGGCCTGGGCCAAGCCCTTGGCGATCTCGGGCGAGACGGTCGGGGTGGGGACGCCGACGCTCTCGCCGGGTTGGAGCCGAACGCTCTCGTTCGAGCCGTTCCGGTCGGAGACCGACATGATGAGCCCGGCGCAGCCGGTGTTGGTGAGGGCCAGCGCGCCGAGGAGGAGGAAGATCGCGGTTCGCATGAGGTGTCGTCCTTCCGGGTTCGCCCGAATCGCCCATCTGGAGCGACTCGGGTCAGTTGGGGCGCGGCCTCGCCGCGCTCGAACCGAGAAGGGGGAAGGCGACCCGCGACCGAACCGTCCCCTCCTGCTTTTCCGGGGGGACGGACGGTCGCGTCGACCCGTCAACCGCGAGCCATGCGCCGCAGCACGGTGTGGAGGATGCCGCCGTTGCGGTAGTAGTCGACCTCGACCGGGGTGTCGATCCGACAGATCGTGTCGAACTCGACCTTCCCGCCGTTGGCCTTGGTGGCGATGACCCGGATCGTCTGGCGCGGCTTCACTCGGTCGTCCACGGCGACGGCGAAGGTCTCCGTGCCATCGAGCCCGAGCCCGTCGGCGTTCTGTCCGTTCTGGAAGCAGAGCGGCAAGACGCCCATGCCGACCAGATTGCTGCGGTGGATCCGCTCGAAGCTCTGGGCGATCACCGCCTTCACCCCGAGGAGGAACGTCCCCTTCGCCGCCCAGTCGCGCGAGCTCCCCATGCCGTAGTCGTTGCCGGCGAGGACGACGAGCGGGATGTTCTTCGCCTGGTAGTTCAGCGAGGCATCGTAGATCGACTTCACCTGACCGTCGGTGAAGTCGGTGGTCCAGCCCCCCTCGGTCCCCGGAGCGAGCTGGTTGCGAACGCGGACGTTGGCGAAGGTCCCCCGGGTCATCACCCGGTCGTTCCCGCGCCGAGATCCATAGCTGTTGAACAGTTCCGGCGACACACCATGCTCGGTGAGATACCGACCGGCCGGGCTGTCCTTCTTGATCGGGCCGGCCGGGCTGATGTGGTCGGTCGTGGTCGAGTGCCCGACCTTGACCAGGCAGCGCGCGCCCTCGATCGGCTGGATCGTGCCGGGCTGGGCCGGCATGTCGACGAAGAACGGCGGCTCCTGGATGTAGGTCGAGTCGTCGCGCCACGCGTAGAGGTCGCCGCCCGGGGCCTCGAGCGCCTGCCACGCGGGCGGGCCCGAGAACACGTCGCCGTACTTGGCGAGGAAC
>JAGQRC010000985.1 GCA_020425835.1 Planctomycetota bacterium
CGCCGCGGTCCGCGAAGCCCGTCAGGTTGGACACGGTCAGGATGTGCGCCGTCCGGGCGAAGGCGAGGATCTCCTCGGGCTTGCTCGCGGCCTCGATGAACACGGCGTGGCAGCGCTTCCACTGGGCGACCGACTTCTCGTCCTTCGCATCGAACGGCGGAAGCTGGATCACTCGGAGCGAATGTCCCTCGATGTCGGTCTTCTCGGATCGCTTGGCCGAGGCGTAGACGGTCCGGTCCCCGATCACGCCGAGCACGATCGGGCTGTCGGCCTCCTCGAAGCGGCCCTTCGGCCACTGGGCGTACTTGAGGAAACGGACCGTCATCGCTCCCATGACCTCTTCGGGCGATGCTTTCCCCTTCTGGTCGGCGACGAGCGAGCCCATGGGTGTCGGCACGGCCAGCACACCGACGAGCGCGAGGAGTAGTGCGGTCCGCAAGCGCGACACGAGGTCTCCGTCGACTAGAACTGCACGAGGAGCTGAGCGTACACGGTGCGCGGCACGTCGATCGCGCGTTGGATCCAGAACGTGTCCAAGGACTCGGCGTGATGACTCTCGGTCAGGTTCTGTCCCCACACCGACAGTTCGATTCCCTCGCGGGGACGCCACGAGAGTCCGGCGTCGACGCGGAAGTAGGAGCCGATGTCGCTCGTGCGGAGGTGATCGACGTAGTACACGGCGGTGTTCAGCTCGACGTCGCTCGTCAGATCCAACTCGGAGCGAAGGTTGGCGCTATGCTCGGGACTGTCGCGCTCCGGCGTCTCGTCGCCGCCGCGGATGTCCATCTTGAGCCAACCGTAGGCACCCCGCAGTCGCCACCCGTCCCTCACCTGAGCGGTCAGGGCGACCTCGGTACCGAAGGTGTCCGCGCGCCCCTCGTTGTCGAGGGCGATCGTCGTCGGTCCACTCATGACGTTGGTGAGGAGATCCTCGTGGCGGTTGTAGAAGACCGTCCACTCGCCGGTCAGCGCCTCCTGGGGTTGGACTCGATAGCCGACCTCGAACGAGTAGATCTTCTCGGAGCCGACGCGGGGGTCCCCTTGGATCGTCACCGGGATCGCCGCCGGAGGAGGAGGGATCACCGTGACGACCGCGGTCACGTTCTCGTCCGTCCGGGACGGTGTCGAGACGGATCGGGAAACGGCAGCCCAGACGGTCTGATGATCGGCGAAACTCCACGTTCCGCGGATGCTCGGCTGGTACTCCCAGCCGCTGTACTCGTTCTTCTCGACCTTGACGCCCCCCATGACGAACAGGGCCTCGGTGAGCGTGACGGTGTCCTGGACGAAGAAGCTGTACTTGTCCGTGTCTCGACTTCGGGGAGTCCAAGCGGCGCGGAACGACGAGCCGGTGCGGTCCGTCCGGCGGCGATAGCCGAGTCCCCAGACGAAGGCATGCGCCTCGCCGAGCTCGAAGAACGAGCGGAACTCGACATCGAGGGTGTCGAAGCTGACGTGTACCCCGTCCGTCTCGGCCTGGTATCGGTCCGCGAAGGTCTGCAGGCTCCAGCGGGGTGCGCCGAACTCGTTCGTTCCCTCGATGCGGGCGACCAGGTTCTCGGTCTCGAACCGGTCGTGGGTCCGCCGAGTGAACTGGTACGGCGCGGTGAGACTCATCTGCTGGAGCTGCTCACCGATCTTGCCTCGGTGGTAGTCGCCGCTGAGCCTGAACCTCACGGTCGGGGTGAGCTCACCGTCGAGTAACCGCCCCTCGTCGAAACCGCCACCCGCGGCGTCGCCGGGTTCGAAGCCCTGC
>JAGQRC010000986.1 GCA_020425835.1 Planctomycetota bacterium
GACTTCTACACCCCGCCCGATCGCGACCACTACTTCATGGGCATCGCGATCGCGGTTCGCGAGCGCGCGAACTGCCGAGGGCGACGCGTCGGCGCGGTCGCGGTCCTCGACAATCGCATCATCTCCACGGGGTACAACGGCACACCGTACGGCATGACGAACTGCCTCGACGGTGGTTGCCGACGGTGCGCCAACCCGGAGCAGTTCGCGTCCGGAACCGGGTACGACCTCTGTATCTGCGTCCACGCGGAACAGAACGCGCTCCTCGCGGCGGCACGTTTCGGAATCGGGCTCGAGGGCAGCACGATCTACTCCACGTTGCGCCCCTGTTTCGGCTGCACCAAGGAGATGCTCCAGGCGAAGGTGCGCAAGGTCTGCTACCTCCACGACTGGGTGCACCCCAACACGCAGATCCACGAGGAGTACCGACTGATCCAGAGTCAGTTCGCCGACGGGATCCAGCTCGTCGAGATGGACGATCCGCGCTGGGACTGGGCGAACGGGAAGAGCCGGTTCTGAGCGGGCGAACCGAACGATCCGTCGGGAGGCGCGAGCCGACGAACCGCGATCGTCCGTCGGCCAGGTTCGACGTCAGTCCACCAGGGCGAGACGTCGCTCGGCTTCGCGTTTCCCGAGCCCTCGGATCTCCACGATGCGCGCGAGGAACTTCGGGCTCGGGCGGGTCTTCCCGTTCTCCCAGTTGTTCATGGTCAAGGTGCTGACACCGATCAAGCGGCCGTAGTCCGCCTGCGAGAGTCCCGTTCGTCGTCGCTGGGCCTTCAACGAGCGGGTCGAGAAGCGCGAACCCTCCGGGGGGCCCTCCCCCTTCGTCGGCTCATCCAGTCGTCGTTTCTCCCGCTTCTCGAGGAACTCGACCTTTCGCTTCAGGCTCGCGTTCTCGCGCTTGAGCGCAGCCACGTCGCGGCGGAGTTGGGCCGACGCCTTCCGCATCGAAGCGATGTCCGCGCTGAGCTCCCGACGCGAAAGCCTTCGGATTTCTTCTCGCAGCACCGTGGCCAACTGGGTCATCTCGGTTCCATTCCCAACGGCGCCATCTCGCAGCGCGACTCCTGGCGCTGCGTCGAGGCGCGACTCGAGTGTCGGGCAGCACGATCGAAGTGCCCTCGCGCGCCGATCGCGGTGCGATCGCGAGAGAGAGCGGAAACGACCTCGGAGTCACGAACCACCTGGCCGGTCGTCGTCATCGGTGTGCGTCAGCCCACGAAGCGGCAGCTCTGCCGGCCGGCACTCTACGAGAACACCGGATGCGACGCCAACCTCGCTTCCTGCGATCGGTCGTGCCAGAGAGTGACGCCGTTGCATTCGGGCGCGGTCGCGGTTAGTACTGCACAGCCAGCCGGGTTTGCCCGCCCGAGGGGTCCAAGCACCACATTGCGCATCGATCGATTCGAGTTTCGGTCGCCGAAGAGCGGGCGGGTCTTCGACAGCGGGGATCGCGATCTCGGCAATCTCGTGCTGATCCACGGCGGCGGCGTGGAAGCGGCCGACATCGTCTCCGAGTTCCTCGACAGTCTGATCAGCGCGGCGATCGACTCCGCGCATCGTTCCGCTCCGCCTCCCCCATCGGACGAGCCACCTCTCGACGAGCCACACCGCGAGTCCGCTCGCGCCCCGGCCTCGGGATGCCTGACCATCCGAACCGCCGATGGATCGACGCGATCCGTCGCCCGCTCGGACTCGGGAGCGGTCGAGGCGGCACCCGCGCTGGAGTCGCGACTGCCATCGATCCAGGTGTTCCGTCTGATCCATGCCCTGCGTCCCGCCTCGTCGTGCGACGATA
>JAGQRC010000987.1 GCA_020425835.1 Planctomycetota bacterium
GAATCGATCGGTACGACATGCCGAGGATCTGCGCCGCCTTGGTCAGGTTGCCCTCGGTCTTCTCGAGAGCGCTGAGGAGATAGCGACGCTCGATGTCCTCGAGGACCTCATCGAGCACGATTCCTCCGTCGGGCACCGTGAAGTCACTGGCGTCCGGAGTCCCGGAGCTCCCGTGGCGACCCGGCTTGGAGCTCAGGTCGATCCGGTCGATGATCTCGCCCTCACAGAGTGCGACGTGTCTCTGGATCACGTTGTCGAGTTCGCGCACGTTCCCGGGCCAGTCGTAGCCGAGTAGCGCGATCTTCGCCGACTCCGCGAGCCCGCGCACCGGCCGCCCCATGCTCCGCGCGTAGCGCGCGAGGAAGTGCCCCGCGAGCAAGGGGATGTCCTCCTTGCGCTCGCGCAGCGGTGGGAGATTCAGCGGGATCACGTTCAGTCGATAGAAGAGATCCTCGCGAAACCGACCCTCGCGGACGTCGTCCTCGAGGTCGCGGTTCGTCGCGGCGATGATCCTCACATCCGTCGGGATCTCGCCGTGTCCTCCGACCGGCGTCACGCGTCGTTCCTCGAGGACGCGGAGGATCTTCACCTGCGTGCTCGAGCTCATGTCGGCGACCTCGTCGAGGAACAGTGTTCCGCCATCAGCCGCCTGGAACAGCCCCTTCCGGTCCTCGACCGCGCCGGTGAACGAGCCCCTCACGTGTCCGAACAGCTCGCTCTCGAGGAGGTTCTCGGTGAAGGCCGAGCAGTTCACCGGCACGAAGGCGTGGTCGCGACGATGGGACGATCCGTGGATCGAACGAGCGATCAACTCCTTGCCGCTCCCGCTCTCCCCACGGATCAGCACGGTGCTGTCGGTGGGAGCGACCTTCTCGATCAGGTCGTAGACCCGTTGCATCACCGGTGTGCTTCCGACGATCGCGCGGGCGACCGACGGGCTCCCCGAGCTCGTCTCCACCTGCATGGCGCGATGGACGATGCTGCGGATGTGATCCGTGTCGAACGGCTTCTTCAGATAGTCGAAGGCGCCGAGCCGCATGGCATCCACGGCGGTCTCCCACGTCGAGTAGGCGGTCATCACGACCACCGGCATCGCGGGGGCGAGCTCCTTCACTCGGCGCAGGAGATCCATGCCGTCCAGGCCACCCATGCGGAGATCCTGCACGAAGACTCGCGGCGGTCGGTCGGCGATCATCTCGATCGCGGCGTCCCCGCTCGACGCCACCTGCACTGCGAGTCCCTCGTTCGACAGAACGATGTCGAGAAACTCGCGCATGCTCTCTTCGTCGTCCGCGATCAGGACGTCGATGGTGCCCGGTTCTTCGGTCATGGATCTCCTCGAGGTCTCCGAACACGATCCGTCTCGAGGCTTCCCGACGCCGCCCGGCGGGCGGCGCGGTCGCTCGAAGGACACTCTTGATCTTCGGCGATCCGAGGAAGTCGACTTGAGGAGTGCCGACGACGCGCGTCCAACGTCGGCACACGCCGAGCACCGCGACGACGACGCGAGCATCGCCGCGGCGGCGCTCTACACGACCGAGGCGACCGGAGTCTCCCGGACCTCGGACGTCGGGGGCTCCGACCCCACCGGGATGAAGACCCGGAAGCGAGTCCCGGCCCCCGGCTGACTCTCGACCTCGATCGTTCCCCCGTGCCCTCGGACGATCCGCTCGACCAGCGCGAGGCCCAACCCTCCCTCTCGATTCTTGGTCGTGAAGAAGGGCGTGAAGATGCGCTTGCGGGTGCCCTCGTCCATGCCACACCCATCGTCGATGACCTCGAGCTGCCAACCCTCGTCGT
>JAGQRC010000988.1 GCA_020425835.1 Planctomycetota bacterium
TGCTCTCCGGCAGACTGTGCTCGTCGTACAGTTGGTCCTCGATCTCGAAGCGCGTCACGACCTCGTCCTTGCGCAGGCAGAGGTAGCGGATCAAGTTGAACTCGCGCCGGGTGGTGGGGATCACCGTGTCCTTCCACCGCAGCTCCCGACTGGCCGCGTGGAGGGTGAGGTCGCCGAAGGCGAGCACCGGCGCCCGGGTGGTGCTGCGCCGACGCCCCAGGGCCTCGATGCGCGCCACCAGCTCGTCGAACGCGAACGGCTTCACCAGGTAGTCGTCGGCGCCGGCATCGAGCCCGAGGACGCGATCGTCGATGGCGTCGCGCGCCGTGAGGAGGATCACGGGGGTCCCTCGTTCGTGCGATCTCATCTGACTGCAGATCGCGATGCCGTCGAGGAACGGCAGCATCACATCGAGCAGCACGAGATCGTAGTCCTCCTCCAACGCCAGGTGTCGACCGGTCTCGCCCTCGTGCGCGACGTCCACGACACACAGTTGCTCCTCGAAGGCGCGCTTGAGGATCGCCGCGAGCTCCGCATCGTCTTCGACCACGAGCACTCTCATCGTCGCGCATCAATCGTCATCGGTGTCCCCGTCGTCGTCATCGCCATCATCATCGTCGTCGTCGTCGTCCACGATGAAGCCGACGGTGGTCTGCTCGAGTCCGGCGCGGCGGAGGAGTCCCAGGCCGAGGCCGTAGTAGGCCAAGATCGGTGGCTCCGCTCCCTCGGCCGCACGCTCCGCGACGAGGAGCACGTCCCGGTACGTCCCGCCCGCGATCGTGAACACGGGAAGGACGCCGAGGACCTCGCTGCGGCAACCGGTCCACCGATGGGGACCCGGAGGGGGCGCCGCGTCGGTGCCCGGGACGAAGACCCACCAGTCGGGGTCGCGGACCGCGGCGATCTCGAGACCCCCGGCATCCGTGTGGCGCTCGCCGAAACAGAGCACCTCTCCCGTGCCGACGCGCTGCGCCAGGTGGTAACGGACGACCTCGACGAGTTGACCGTCGTCGAACCGGCGATCCTCGACGACGCGGGTGAGGATGCCGAGGCGAAACTCGGCGAGCCCCAGGACCGTGCGCTCGAGACGAGCACCGGTGGCGTTCTCGAGGACTTGGTGGTAGCCGGGTTCGAGGCAGAAGTAGCCGGTCGTCCCCGCGGCGATGAACTCGCCGGGAGGTGCGCTCTCGTGACGCTCCGGAGCGATGTAGAACGTCGACTCGACCCAGGTCGTGTTGCCGTTCGGCAGTCGCGCGCCCACATCGAGGTGGCACACCGTGCCGCGAAGGAACGTCGCTCGGGGAATTGCGACGCTCCGCGTTTCGGCGCCACCCCTCCAACTCAACTCGCGATCGCCCTGCTCGACGTGGACCTCGTAGGTCGTCGCGTCACGAACCGCGAACCAACCCACCTCCGAGCCGGGGTCGATCACCGTTTGGTCCGGCACGGCGATCGTCGCGGCATCCGCGAGCTCGTGAGAGAGCGGAGCCCGGATCGTTCGTCGCCCTCCCTCGTCGGTCCACGCGTCGATCGCGTAGGCGCCCTCGGGGTACCGGCTCAGTAGATCGGGCAGGGTCGTGTCGTCACCGACGGTCCAGCGCGAGCGGAGGGGGAGCACCCCCGAGACGTCGAGGAGGCACTCGCCGTCCGGTGCCGACACCCTGACGCGGCGGAGCATCTCGCTCGAGATGCAAGTGACGACGAACTCGCCGTCGAGGTCGGTGGCGTTCACCTCGAAGTGGACCTCGGCGCGGATCGGCGCACCGCTCACCCGGAGGCCGAGCCCGAGGACGAGAACCG
>JAGQRC010000989.1 GCA_020425835.1 Planctomycetota bacterium
GACAACCCGGACTCGACGATCGAGCTCACCGTCAGTCTCCCCGACATGGGCAAGCGGACGGTGACGGTCGAGTCGGGCGAGGTGCACGTCGAGGTCCGTGCGGCAGCCGTACTGGTGGTCCAATTGGCCCACTACTTCGGCACGGTGGCCGAGGGAAGAGTTCAATTGCGACTGCAGCGGGCCAACGAGAACCGCTGGAGCAGTACTGCTCAGAGGGGAGCGGATGCGATCGCTCCCGATGGTCGAGTCGAGTTCGACCCGGTCGAGCCCGGTGCCTACGCGCTCCATGTTACGTTGACGGGCGAGGAGGAGTGGCGGGGTGGCGTCAGCGTCGAGAACCTCGATGTCGACCTGCCGTCCGGTCCCAGCACGCTCTTGGTGACACTGCCGGGGTTCCACCAGTTGGCCGTCCGTTTCCCGGCGGTCGATCACACGCAGGTGCAACTCATGCCCTTGACCGGTGGGCCCGAGGAGAGCACCAGTCACGAGGGAGGTAAGGACAAGCCGTTGATCGTGCCGGCGATCCCCGCCGGAGACTACCTCGTGATGGCGATGTCGCCGGAACTCCTGTTGATGAAGCTCGAGGTGCGAGGCGACACCGACGTCGAGTTCGCGGGCGTGCCGATCGACTCCATTCGCGTGCGGACATCTCCGGGTAGCCCTCTCTCGGAGATGGGCTTCGAGAACCGTGATCTGATCATCGGGATCAACGGGATCGAGTTCGAGAACGGCGGCCAGCTCCAGCTGGCGTTCATGGGAGCCATGTCTCGCGACAACGTGAAGCTCACCGTGCTGCGCAATGGCGAGAAGCACGTGATCGAGATCGATGGTCGCGCGATGCAGAGCGCGGGGTCGGAGGGGAGTCTCCTACCGGCCAACCGAGCGCTCGACTTCCCCTGATCGCGGCGGCGGGAGGAGGGCGCGCGCCAGTAGCCTCCGGCTCAGGGTGGGCGCCCAACTGCCGAACACGGCGAGGAGACGCGGCCCGAACCCCGGCACGACCTCTCGACGATGACGCTCCACGGCGCGGTGAACCTCGCGCGCCAGTCGAGCCGGGTCCATGCGACGGTGCTCGCGCCGATTGTCCGGGCTGTAGCGCCGCGCGTGCTCGGTGCGAGTCGGACCCGGCTGAACCGTGGTGACGCAGTACCCCTGTCCGCGGAGGCTCCGCGCAAAGCTCGCGAGTGCCGCCTTCGTCGCGGCGTACACGGAGGCTCCGGGATAGCCGGTCTTCTCGGAGAGGGACGAGACGAACACCCATCGGGTGTGGCGGTCGGCACGTCCCTGCCGCAGGAGGTCGGCGGTCAGTACGAGCGGGGCCTCGAGGTTGACCGCGATCACCGCCGCGATGTGGGAAGGGTCGGACTCGAGGAATGGACCGAAGGCGCTGATCCCGGCGTTGTGGACGAAACCCGAGAGTCTCGCGCCCTCTCCGATGCGATCGACGATCGCGGATCGATCCGTCGGCACGGCGAGATCGGCGAGAACCACCTCGCAGCGCGTGTCTCGTTCGCGGAGCTCGGCCGCGGTCGCTCGGGCGCGGCTCTCGTCCCGGTCGATACCCACGATCGACGCGCTCCTCGTGCCGGCGATCTCTCGAGCGAGTGCGCGACCGATTCCGTCGGCGAATCCGGTGATGGCCCAACACTCGTCGCGAGATTCCGCGGTCGGTTCGGGGCGGCGATTCCGGTCGACGATGAACGAGAGACGCCGGCCCAACACATCGACGCCGCGCTGGCTCCAGCCCGGGACGACGCGCCGATGACCGCGATCGACAGCGTCGACGATACGGCGGGCG
>JAGQRC010000990.1 GCA_020425835.1 Planctomycetota bacterium
CCCGAAGATGTTGTCGGCGTCGAGCTCGGTGAACGGTACCGCGTAGCCCGTCAACGTCGGAACCACGTCGAACTGGCCCGGCACGAGCGTGACTTCGAGTTCGGACATCTGGTACGTCGCCTCGGAGGCGTCGATCGCGTCCGTGACCCAGATCGTCCCGCCGGTCTCGTCGAAGTCCTGAAAGCCGCCCGTGAGTGCCACACCACTCAGTCCGGCGCCAGGGGTCGGATGGACGAACCCGAAGTCGGCTTCGCCGTCGGTCGACGACGCGAGAATGCCGAGGAGGAAGCAGCCGTCGGGACCGACGTAGGCGAAGATCAGGATCGTGTCGAGGCCGTCGGCAGTGGGGGTCGCGACGATGTCCCCCGGCTGTCCCATGTCGAGAGGAACCGAGTCCTTCAGCAGCGTCAGGTGGGTCGCCCCGAGAGTGGCCGTCCCCGTGTCGGTGATCTCGATCGCGCGGATCTCCATCGGCTGGCCATTGCCGCCGCCGACGACGTAGACCGTCGCCGGATCTCCGGTCATTGCGGGTGGAACGTACGCACAGCCCGTCGCTCCGAAGTCTCCGTCGAATGCGCCGAGAGCGTCGAGTGAGTACGCGGTGACCACCATTTCGTTCGCGTCGATGGCAACCAGGAGCCGCGCTTCGGGATCGGTCACGTAGGTATGCGGCGCCTCGGGATCGGCGGGGACGGGGAACACGGTGGAGATCCCGAACGGATTGAGGAGATCGCCGTCCACGTCCACGATCTCGGCCGTGTCGAGAAGCTCTCCGGTCCCGATCAGGACCGTGCACATCACCGGGTCGCTCATCTGCGACCCGACGACGGCGACCACCGCGAGATCGAACGTTCCCGAGTCGTCCGGAGCGAGCGTGACGGTCGCCGAAACACTCGTTCCCGGCAGCGTCGATTGCAGCGTCCCGTTCACGAACACTTGGATCGCGTCGTAGAGCTGGGCATTGGCCCAGACGAGGGTGATCGACCCCGGGTCACTCGTGCACGTCAGACCCTGCACCGGGATCACCGGGGACACCGGAGTGTCTCCACCGAAAAAGACATCGCTCCCCGCGTCGAGCTCGAGGCGGTTGACGAAGCCATCGCCGTCGAAGTCGAAGAACGACAGTACCGCGGGATTTCCATCGAGGTACTGGAACGCTGCCTGTCGATAGCCGGTCGCGTCGCCGAGGAAGAGCGCGTCGGTGCCGATGTCGAGCTCGAGTCCGGTGAGCGGGCTCGCCGCGGGCGCGACATTCGGATCGATCTCCTGGACCCTTCCATCGGCGCGGGAGATCCACGGCACTCCGCGCCCATCCACCGTGAGCCCCGTCACGTCGACCATGTCCGGCACGGCGAAGCTCGCGACCTCCGGGACCTCGCCCGGACGGATGCGGTGGAGCATCGGCGCGGCCGCAGCGCCGCCGACCACCCACGCCTCCGTCAGGCCGTTGACCGGCCGTCGGCGGATCGCGATCGCCCGCGGTTGCGACACGGCGTACGAGGCGATGCTGGAGCCGTCGCTCGCCACGCGGTCGACTCTTCCGGCCGCGCCGAGACAGACCCAAGCGAACCCGAGCCGATCGGACGACAGGGCCGTGGGATCTTCGGAGTCGTAGTTCACGACGGTTGCGGTCGCACCCGATCGGTTGATGCGGTAGAGGCGACCCACGACTCCCGGATCCGAGGCGGCGACCCACACGCTCCCGGCGGGGTCGGCGGCGAGCGCGACCGGCGGTGCATCGAGACCGATGGTCCCGAACACACCGCCCACTCCGAACAGGACCTGCCCGAAC
>JAGQRC010000097.1 GCA_020425835.1 Planctomycetota bacterium
CACTCCGAACTCCCGAGCGAGCGGGACCAGGACCGGCACGAGGAAGACGATCGCCGCGTAGATGTCGATCATGCAGCCGATGAAGAGCAGGAACAGATTCAGCACCACCAGGAAGGTGAGCTGACTCGTCATGTAGCCGCGGGTCGCCTCGAAGAGCCGTCTCGGCACCTCTTCGTCCACCATCATGTTCGAGACCGCCATGGTCATCCCGAGGATGATCAGGATCCCGCCGACCAGGACGATCGTCTCGTGCGCGATGCGGGGAAGCTGGGTCCACTTCACGTCCCGATAGACGACGACCTCGACCAGGAGGATGAAGGTCGCCGAGACGACCGCGGCCTCGCTCACCGTGAACTGCCCACTGTAGATTCCCGCGACGACGACGATCGGCAGCGGAACCTCCCACGCTCCTTCGCGCAGGGCGGCGCCGAGCTCGGGCCAGCTGAACGGAACGCGCGGGACGCCCGAGCGAACACCGACCACCGCGGCGTAGATGGAGAGGAGCCCGAGCATGAGAAGGCTCGGGAGCACGCCCGCCGCGAAGATCTCCTCGATCGATGTTCGCGAGATCACACCGTACAGGATCACGGCGAGGCTCGGTGGGAAGAGAAGCCCGAGACTCCCGCCCGCGGTGATGAGACCGAGGCTGAACCGCTCCGGATAGCCCTGCTCCTTCAGCGCGGGAAGCAGCAACCCCCCGAGAGCGATCAGGGTGACGCCGGATGCGCCGGTGATCGCCGTGACGAGCGACGACGCCCAGATCGCGACGATCGCGAGCCCGCCGGGAAGCCAGCCGACCAGGGCGTTCGCGAGGCGGACCAGCCGCTGAGGGGCGCGGCTGTGGGCGAGCAGATAGCCACCGAAGGCAAAGAGGGGAAGACTCGACAGGAGCGGCGTATCCCCGAGGCGGTTGAAGCTGATGATGATCGCTTGGAGATCGATCTCGGCGTCGCGATGGGCGAGGATCGCGGAGAGCGCCATCACGGCGAAGAGCGGGACACCCGCGATGGCCATCACGAAGACGATGAGCTTGCCGACCATGATCTACTCCGCGTCTCCGGAGGCGATCGATGCCTTCGGCGGACGGATGCTCCGCCCGATGTCGACGGCCCCCGCGAGGAGGAGCCGAAGCCCGATCCAGCCGAGCCCGAACGGGATCACCAGAGGCAGCCACCAGGTCGGGACGCCCCACCAGATCGCGTCATCTCCCGAGAAGGCGCGCTCGTCGCGCACGAAGGCGATCGCGGGCGGGATCAAGACGATCAGCACCGCGCACGCGACGAGTTCCCCGACCCCGCGCAAGGCGAGCCGGGGGCGATCGGGGAGGTAGTGTCCGATCGCGTCGATCGCGATGTGCTTGCGCTGTCGAGTGGCCGCGGCGGCGCCGAAGAGGGCGATCCACAACACGAGATACTCGGTGAACGGCTGCGCCCAAGGGAGCCCCGGTGTGCCGAGGAGCCTCGCCACGACCGGGACCAGGCAGAAGCTCAGGAGTACGGCCATAAGGGTCAGGCTGATCGCCGCCTCCAGCCGGGCGAGACGACTCTTCGAACGCTCGATCATGACTTCTTCCGCAGCTCCTGCAGCGCCTCACGAACCGCATCGAGCACCGCGCCGGAGAACTCCTTGTCCCGGAGCTTCGCCTCGATGCGCTTCGTCGCCTCCCGGAGCTCGCGGCGGTCGTCCTCTCCGATCGCGGAGCACTTCATGCCCCGCTTCTCCAGGACCTCGAGCGCCTCTCGATTCTGCAAGCCGACCTTCTCGTTCAGCTCGGTGACCCTTCGCTGGATCACGTCTCGAACGGTGCGCTGGAGGTCCTCGGGGATCTTCTTCCATGTCCGCTGCGAGACGGCGATGACTCCGACGGAGTAGTTGATCGCGAGGTCGACGCGATGCTTGACCTTGGTGTGCCACTGGAGCGCGACCAGGCCCACCGGTGGTGAGAACACGGTGTCGATCAGCCCCGATTGGAGCCCCGGAAGGACGTCCGTGACGCCGACCGTGACCGGCGTGATGCTCAGCGCCTCGAAGAGCTCCTTGGAGAGCCGATCGTTCTCGATCAGCCAAGGCTTCGCCTTGCGCAGCTCGGCGACCGAGCCCACGGGTCGGGTGCTGAAGAGATACGAGAACCCGAGATGGGGCCAGGCGAGCACTTCGTAGCCGTTCTCCTGGCACTGTTTCTCGAGGAGCGGTCCGACGCGCGACAGGACTTCGTCGACCTCGGTCCGGTTCTCGAACTGCAATGGGAACTGCAGCGCGAGGCTGTCCTTGCAGATCTGGGCCAGCCCCGACCCGATGAACGCGGCGGCATGGAGCTGTCCGACCCGGATCTTCCGGAGGACGGTCTTCTCATCGCCCTGGACACCGTTGGCGTAGCACTTGAGCCGAACGCGTCCCTCGGTGGCCTCGTCGATCTCCGCGGCCATCTCCGTCATCGCTCGACCCCAGACGCTCTGTTCCGGGGCTTGGGTGGCGAGCTTGATCTCGACGGTCTCGGAGGAGACCGACGGCGCGGTCAGCGCCAACACGAGCCAGAAGGCATGCATGGGATTCTGCTTCCTAGAAGAAGTCGTCCTTGTGCGCGAGCAGCTCGCGCGCGCGGCGACGCGCGAGGGCATTGGTCAGCGCGTCGCGGTCGTCGGAGCCCCGGGGCACATCGAGAACTGCTCGAAGCTCGTCGACGAAGAAGGCCTCGTCGAGCGTCGCCTTGCCGATGAACTCGGCACGGAGGACGCGAGGAAGGAGTGAGGCCGCTCCGCGAAGCTCGATCGCCCGCCGGAAGTGCTCACGACTTCGTTCGAGATCCTGACCCGCTCCCCGCGGCTGGGCGGCGAAGTAGACCGCGAACACGAGATGGACCGCCCCCGAGTCGTGATCGGGATCGATATCGAGGACTCGATCGAGGAGCGCCAGGGCCCGGGGCACGTCCGCGACCGCTTCCATCGACTCGGTGTCGGAGAGGATCCAACCCAACCATGCGGAGCCCGCCGCATAGAGCGCATCGATCGCCTCGGAGCCCTGGACCGCGGCGAGGAACTCGTCGAAGTCGCTCGTCACCGGGTCGGGAAACCCGACGAGTCTCAGGAGTTCCCAGCCGTGGGTGCGGGCCTGCTCGTTGAGGAGGCGGGCGCGATCGGTGTCGGCGAGGAAAGCCTGCGCGTAGCTCGAGAACGTGAGCGCGGCTCGTCGTCGGAGCTCGACGTCGTCGGGTCGTGCGCGAGTGAGGCTGTCGAGAAGGAGCAAGAGGGTCGGAACGCCATCGCGGACCAACTCGATGTCGGGCTGCCGTTGGATCGTCGCGTCGAGCCCCCTCAAGAGATCGCTGGTCGCTTCAAACGCGGACGATCGGATCCAGGATGCGCACCCGGGAAGGAGTGTCCCGCACAGCGACAACAGCATCGCGACCGTTGCGCGGCGCGACGTCGGGAAGCGTTGCGATCGAGGGGCAAGGGCTCGACGAGTCACGCGTGGACGGTCGCCGGTCGCCAGTCGCGCTCGAGACTCGGCTCGACCGTGTCGAACTTCGCGAGCGCCGTGGTGTTGGGCGGCCGCCGCCCGTCGAAGAGGTCGCACGCGCGGTAGTACCGGAGGTCGTCCCACCAGAGGCGCGCGAAGGTCCGATCGTGACGGAAGCGCTGCAGCAGGTCGATCGGCCGCTCCAACAGCTCGAGGACCGGGCCGAAGAGCTCCGACGGATCCCGGAAGCACTCCCAGTCGCAGCGCGTGCACGACTCGCTCCTCGGTCGCGTGTCGAGGTCGAGGTCCTCGAACGGACCGAGGCTCTCGGATCCGCGGTATCCGCACGGGTAAGCGTGCCCGTCCTTGGAGTCGACGAAGAAGAAGTCGAGCCCACCGCGACAACCGTACCCGGGATCGCGCGACGCCCCCGAGTAGTAGCGACGAAGGGTGTGCAGTGTGGCGCGCGGCGAGAAGACGCGGATTCGGGAGCGGACCTCGGGAATGGTGTCGAAGAGCGCCTCGTAGAGCGTGGCTCGCTCGGATGGGGCGAAGCGGACGATTCGATCGGAGGAAGTCGCCGCGTAGACCGCGGCGAGCTCCCCCGTCCCCGGGTCGACGCTCATCGGATAGCAGCAGTTGACGATCGTGAAGCCGAGATCCACGACGCGTTGGTAGAACTCTCGAAGGCCCCGGCGATAGCGATGATAGAACTCGTCGAGGTAGCCTCGGGTCGGACCGTCGGGTCCCGCGTCGAGCTCCCACGTGAGGTCCCCGCCGAGATTGCGGTTGAGACCGAGGTTGGCCGAAGGATAGAGGCCGTGCTGGTGGAAGATCGGGATCGCGCGCGCGATCCCCTCGAAGAGGCCGCGGAAGCCCCGCATGCGCTCGTGCACCTCGGGGACCGCAGAGTCGATCGAGATCCAGAAGTTCCGAATCGGCGACCCGGCGAGTTTCTCGATCGTCTCGTGGGTTCGAGCTTCCCATCCCGGACGATCGGGGTGCGCGAAGAGATACCCGTTGGTGCCGGTGCGAATGTACCGGATCCCGACGTCCGCGGCGTGCCGACCGAGCTCGACGATCTCGTCGAGGTAGAGGAGCGGCTCCCCACCGGTGAAGGAGAGGACCGAGATGCCGCGGGCGGCCGCGGCGTCGATCATGCGCCGCATCGCGTCGACCTCGAGCTTCGAGCGCGCGAACTTCGAGGTCACTCGCATTTCGCACTGCGGGCACCGCGCGTTGCACTGGTCGGTCAGCTGGATCACGAGCTGGCCGGGCACTCGTCCCCGGACGAGTGCCCTCAGTTCGCGGAGTCGCACGAGACCTCCAACGCTGGGCTGATGTTCGGGAGGTCCTTCAGATCGAACAGCGCGTCGCAGACCCGTTGCCAGCTGACGTCTTCCGCTGCGGTGCGGGCTCGATCGCGAAGCGGCTGGAGGGCGTTCGGATCGCGGATCCAGTCCACCATCGCATCGCGGAGTGCCTCTCGATCGGCGCGAGGACCACGGCTGGGCACGATGACTCCAGAGTCGAAGCGCGACACGACCTCGGGTGGACCGCCTTGGTCGAAGACCACGGCCGGGAGTCCCGAGGCGTGCGCCTCGAGCACGGCGTTGCCGAACGTGTCCGACAACGATGGGAAGACGAAGGCGTCGGCGGAGGCGTAGGCCTCCGCCAACCGCTCGCCGGTCAACGGACCGGTGAACAGCACTCGCGGAGGGCGGGACTCCCGGAGCTCGTCGAGGATCGGGCCGTCGCCGACGACCACGAGCTCCGCATCGAGTCCGCGGTGGACGACATCCTCGAACGCGCCGAGCAAGCAGTCGATGTTCTTCTCCTTGCTCACCCGACCGACGTAGAGGAACTTGAACGCCCCGTTGAGACCGTAGCGTTCCCAGTAGCCGTTCCGACGACGTCCCGGGCTGAAGAGCGTCGTGTCGACTCCACGGCCGAGCACTGACAGCTTCTCCGGCGGGAACCCGTGTCGGACGAGACGATCCCTCGTGGCGTTGCTGGGCACGAGGATCACGTCCATCGGATCGTAGAACCAACTCATGAACCGCCAGGTCAATGCCTCGAGCGTCGCGTCACCGGTCAGTT
The DNA here is from genome assembly GCA_020425835.1 of Planctomycetota bacterium. Next base: position 5,557 of record JAGQRC010000097.1, read on the forward strand.
GTCGGACGTACTCGGGGAAGTCCGTGTGGTAGATGCCGATCGTCCGCATGCCGAGTAGTCCCGCCGCCGTCCGCGCGACGAGTCCCATGGGACCGGGCGTCGAGATCCAGAGCTCCGCGAAGCGCTCTCGCTCCAGGTACTCGAGGATCTCGAGGAAGGGAGGGAACGCGAGTCGTTGATCCTCGTACTCGGGGAGCTCGAACATCCCGAGCGGCTGGAAGTTCACCAGGTCGAAGTCGACCCGAGGAGGACGTTCGGCGCACGAGACGACGGTGAGCGGTCGGCCGGACTGCTTCGCGATCGCGCTCAGGGTGCGGATCGTCCGAGACACACCGTTGATCTCGTCGATCGTGTCGGTGACCCATGCGCGTCGATCCGATCGCCACCGGCGGTCGAGAAGGGCGGGGAAGTGTTGTGCGACCTGCTGGAGGAATCGTTCATCCTTGTGTTGAGTCTTGAAGGCCGCGAGGTAGGGGGCGATCGCGAGAGCCACCGGACCCAGCGAGGCGAAGGTCTGGAGGCTGTCGATCAGCTGTCCCCGACGGAGTTTCTTCGCGAACTTCCCGAGGAACGAGAAGGCGAGCTGCTGGCTCATGTCGCAGGCCAGCTCGAACGCGCGACGATCCGCCGGACGGCCGGCTCCTCCACGGCTCTCCGACGTCTCGAAGAGCTCCGAGAACTCTCCGACGAGCGATCGCTCGATCTCCGTCAGCTTGCGCATTTTGCGACCGGGGAAGACGAGGTTGGGCAGACGCCCGAGCGCCGTGACCCATCGGAGTCGACGCTTCGGTGCGGGCTCGTTGAGGAGACGTCGGAACAACTCGGCGACCAGGGTCGATCCATGACCCGCGCCGAGGAGCTTGTGGCGGTAGTAGCTCGACGCGATCTGATAGAAGCAGTGGGCGATCAGCACGCTGTTTCCGTGGGAGCCACCCTCTTCGTGACGACCCGCGCGCAGGTGGTCGAGGAATTCGTCGACGTTCGCGGCGTGCGGAGTTCTCGTGAACGCTGCGCCGACGTACCGCCCACTGTGGTCATCGCTCCCGCCCGTGAACCGCTTGATCCAGGGCGTCGGTCCCACCGGCGGGATCCCGTGACGATCGGCCATGCGCTCGATCGTCCGCGGGGTCAGCTGATCGAGGAGCGCACGAGCCATCTCGCATGCGCGCGGGTCGCGGGTTCCGTTGATCGCCTCGAAACGGTCGAAGAGGAGGATCAGCTTCTCGACGTGTGCAGGCGTGAGCCGATCGTTGACGCGAAAGAGCGGGTGCGCCACGGAGTAGACGATGTCCTGCTCCGCGAGGTATCGGCGGAAGTCGTAGATGTCCCGCCGGATGTCCTGGATCGCGGCGAACTGGGTCTCGGTGATCCCCGTCACCAGGCAGTGGATCTTGCAGTCATCCTCGGGGAAGTAGGTCGTCACTTCGCAGGAGATGAACGTGTCGGGAAGGTGGGCGATCTCCAACGCGCCCGAGATGCAGTTGTGGTCGGAGATCGTGACGAAGTCGAGACCTCGGTCCTTGGCCACTCGATAGACCTCGAGCGGGTCGACGAAGGACTCGGGCGATCCGATGCGTCGGAGGATCCACTCCGAGGGGCGATCCGAGTACTTGCTGTGGACGTGCAGGTCCGCGCTCGAGTGCTGCTTCAAACGGGGTCCCTCCTCGGGCGGTGCGCCGAAGGCTGCCCGAGAAGGGTGAACGTCATGGGGATTCTGTGTGAAGGTAGGGGCCCGCTCTTCACGGGTTCGGCGGCGTCGTGGTGGGGATCCGCCGCCGAGTCGAGCGTCCCCTGTTGGCGTTCGACCGTCGATCGATCAAGGGCAGCTCCCGAACGAGGGGCAAGTCAACGCGTCCGTCGTCGGGTCCGGTCCGCAGGCGGGGAATGGTGGTGGCGGCGGGGCAGCGCCGGTGAACAGGTGGGCGAGGGTCGAGACGGGATCGGCGATGTCGAAGTGGCCGTCGTCGTTGGTGTCGCAAGCGTCCGAGCAGAGCACCGAGGCGGTGCCGATGAACAGCGCGTCGAGTGCCGCGATCGCATCGCCGATGTCGATCGCTCCATCCCCGTTGCAGTCCGCGCGGATGAACGACGACGTCTCCTCGAAGAGTTGCACGGTGATCCCATCGCCCGCGACCGCGATGCGCCCGTGGCTCGCCGCGAGGCTGCTCACGGTCAGCGGGAATCCGGTCGTCGTGACCAGGTCGACGCTCCCAGCGATCGCGCCATCCGGGTCGTACCGAACCAGCACCGACTCGGAGACGATTCCGCTGACCGACACCCCGGAAGTGTACACGCCTCCTGCCGCGTTCGATCGATCGACGCCGATCGCGGTGGCGCGCTCGACGTCGGTGCTGGGGAGGTCGATCCGCTCGACCCACAGCTCGCTGCCGAGGGCGTCGTATCCGACGGTCACGAGATCGGAGAAGTCGACCGTGTCCGGCGTGACGCCACTCCCGGTCACGTAGACGCGCCCGTTCCCGTCGACCGCGTTGCCGAGAGGATCGGACGAAGAGCAGGGGGTCGGTCCGTGATAGCCGACCTCCCACTCGAGAATCCCGCTGGGCGAGAGCTGAAGGGTCCGGTACTCGAAGAGCCCGCACGTCGTCTCGTGCCCGCTGGTCACGATGATCCGATCGTCGGGGCCGATCGAGAGCGTGGATGGTGCCACGACGCCTCCGAACGCGCCCAACGTCTGATGCTCCCACTCGAGTCGACCAACAGCGTCGTACCGTGCGGTCACCGTCCCCGAGCCGGACCCGAGGAACGCGGTCACGGCCACGGCGCCGGTCGAGTCGACCCCGAGCGCGAAGAAGCCGGTGCTGTCCGCGAGGATCCCGTCGTAGGGCGTCGTCCAGAGCTCGCCTCCCACCGCGTCGTAGCGGATCAGGCGGAAGTGGTCCCCGTCGGTGGTTCCGACCGTCACGGAATCATCGGGTGCGATCGCGATGGCCGGTGGATTCGAGAACGTGGGAGGGGCGGTCGTGAGCGCGAACTCGCTCTGCCAGAGAAGGACGCCGTCGAGGTCGAACCGGCACGTCACGAGGCTTCGTCCGGTGGCCGCACTCGCGAGCCCGACGACCGAGATCGAGGTCTCGGAGACGGCGACATCGGTCAGCTCATCGAAGCCGTCACCGGGTCCCGGGAAAACCACGTCCCAGAGCAGGGTGCCGTCCGGCGAGTAGCGCAGGAGGAGGAAGTCGTCGAAGCCGGGGGGATGAGGGGTGAA
>JAGQRC010000009.1 GCA_020425835.1 Planctomycetota bacterium
GCGTGAGCAACTCCGCCAACGCCTCGGTCCGAGTGCGGTCATGAGCATCCCCGAAGACGTACGCCCTCGGTCCCGATACGTCCGCGGCCGATGCGTAGAACTCTCGTTGGTATCCGAGCAGCGACGTTCGGAGGTTGCGTGCCGCCTCCAGTGTCGACAGCGAGGTCACCAACTGGTTGCGAATGGTGAACGGGAACGAGAGGTCGCCGCGCTCGCTCTCCTGGAGGTGGCCCCGAGAGCTCGCCTGCTCGAAGAGGATGCCGACCGCACCATTGATGTCGGGATAGGTCGAGCCCTTCCCGTAGTAGAAGTCGTCGAAGCTCTCTTCCGTGTAGTAGCGACTGCCGATCGCATCGAGGGCGCTCGCGTGGAACTTCGCGATGCTCCGCGTGAGCTCCAGGTTCCGTTCCGGGGTCCACGGGTTCTGGCGAGAGGGAATGCCCGGTTGGAAGAAGTAGGACGCGTCGGTTCCCATCTCGTGGTAGTCGGTGACGACGTTCGGCTTCCAGGCGTGGTACCGCGCCAGGCGTCCGCGGGACTCGGGATGCACGAGGAGGAGCCAGTCGCGATTGAGATCGAACCAATAGTGGTTGGTCCGCCCGCCCGGCCACGCCTCGTGGTGCTCCCGCGTCGCCGGGTCGGCGACGAGGTTGCGCGAGCGGTGCATGTTGGCCCAGTGGGCGAACCGACTGCCGCCGTCCGGGTTCAGGCAGGGGTCGATCAGCACGACGCAGGACTCGAGCAGCGCGTCGATCTCGGGCCCGCGGGCAGCGGCGAGGTGGTACGCGAGCAACAGCGAGGCGTTGCTCGCGCTCGACTCGTTGCCGTGGACCCCGTAGCCCATCCAGACGACGACCGGGTCGGTCGGAGCGAGGGACTCGAGACCCAACGCCACGCGTCGATGTCGGTCTCGGATCGACTCGACGCGCTCGGCGGTCGCGTGGGCCGTCACCACCGCGAGCAACAAGCGACGTCCTTCGTGAGTGCGACCGTAGTCGGTGAGCTGGAATCGATCGGAGTGTTCGGCGAGCACCTCGAAGTAGCGAACGAGCTGATCGTGGCGAACGTGCCACTCACCCACCTCGTAGCCGAGGACCTCGCGCGGCGTCGGGACATCGGGGTCGTGGTCGAGTGCATCGGGAAGATAGTAGGCGAGGTCCAGGGCGGGAGGCGACGCCGGCGCGGTTCGGTCGGCGAGCCCGGCGGAACCCACCGCGAGCCACAACGGCACGGCGAGCGCGATGATCATGGAAGGTTTGCTCCTCGGGGTCTGACTCAGGGTTTCGTGGGCGAAGCGCATCCGCCGATTCAGGGACAGCCGGCGAACTGCGAGCAGTCGAGGACATCGCCCGTCGGATCCGACCCACAGTCGGGATAGGGCGCGGGCGGTCGAGGACCCCCGGCCAGCCACGCCGAGAGACCGTAGACCGCATCCACGATGCCCAGGGCTCCATCGTCGTCGAGGTCGCAGGCGGATCGGCAGGTCGGTGTCGCGCCGGCGAGGAACAGGTACGCGAGCTCGAAGATGGGGTCGGCGATGTTCTCCACGCCGTCTTCGTTGCAGTCGCCGCGTCGGAACGGGACCTCGCAGGAGTCGGGGACTCCGTTGCCGTTGTCATCCGCGACGAGTCCGGCGGCGATCGCACAGGAGTCGGCGATGTCGTCGCCGTCGCAATCCGACGCGAAGCCTCCGGTCACGTCCCCGATGCAGACCGTCGGCCGCGGCATCAGGATGACCGGACGGACGCCGTCGTCGGCGACGAGCTCGATCGTCACGTCGCCCACGCCACCGACCGCCTGGACGTCGACCGTCCAGACTCCCGGCGCGATGACCGAGGGGGACGAGACCTGGGCGAAGGGACTCCCGGCGATCGCCGACAGCGTCACCGTCGGATCGGTCACGGCGTCGCCGGCCCAGTCGAGGAGCGTGATGGTCAACTGAGCGCCGTCGGCCATCGGGGTGGTCGCGACCGTGGAGCGAACCGCGTCGGGTCGACCGACCAACCCGGCGCGCCAGACGTCGACGTCGCTCTGCATCGCGAGGACGGGGTCGGGGTCGGACGGGCTGGCGAAGGCGTAGTTGAGCGCGAGGAAGTAGTCCCCGTCGGCGCAGCCGTCGACGTTGCAGACCGGATCGTCGGTGTCCCCGGCCCGGGCGATGATGAAGAACCCGATGTCCCCGGCCTTGGTGAAGGACACGACCGGGCAACCACAACTCGGGGGGATCGTTCCGCAGGAGCAACGCGAATCGCCCCCCGTCGCGCGAGCCGCCTCCATCCCTGCCAACAGCATCGCCGGAAGGTCGTCGGGCGGGCTCGCCTCGATCGCGGCGATGATCTCCTCTACCGTGCAGGCGCCGACCATGATATTGGCCTGCACGGCGTAGAGCACGTCCCCGACCTGGCCGGTCCCGCCGCTGGCGACGGGAAGGGTCGACCCGCCCGTGAACGACAGCACGTCGCCACGAGTGTCGACCATGCCGTACTGTCGCGAGTCGTGACCGCTGACGCCGGACACGGTGGCGAGGATCTCGGGCAGTGTGTCACCGTTCTCGAACCCGGCCCGGATCAGCGGCCTTCGCAATCCGTCGAAGTCGCCACTGGCTTGGCAGACCGCGGCGCCCTTCCCGACGAGAACGACGGGCGTCAACGCGCGCAGGTCGAACGGAGCCAGGCAGGTCTCGGAGGCGAGACCGATCTCTCCGGTGCGGACGTCGACCAGAACGATCGACCAGGTCGCCATCGCCTCTTGGACCATCGCCGTGACGCCGAGGAGGGCGGCGGCGAGGATCGAGACTCGGCATGCGAGCGACGGACGGATGAGCATGAGGTCTCCTCGGTCGGGGTTCGAGGGGGGTCCTCGCATCGTACCGCAGCTTGCGCTCGCGCTCGGCCGCCGGGACGAGTTTTCAACGGACGTCCGTCGCGGGCGGCCAGATCCGCTTCAGGCGGGAGATCGGCAGCACGAAACCGATGTCGGAAGCGATCTGTCCACCGTCGACCGTCTGCACCGCGGTCACCACGCCGATCACTCGGCCCTCGGTGTCCACGACGGGACCTCCACTGTTGCCGGGGTAGACCGCGGACTGGACCTGCACGTACGCGTCGACCTGGCGGCTGACCGTGCCGACGAACACCGAGGCCTTCATCACGTCGCGGTCCTGGATCAGCTTCCGGCCGAGCGGAAAGCCGAACAGGCGCACCGAGCTCCCCGCGGTCGGCGGCACGCGATCGACCGTGAAGTCGCGGAGGTGGGGCATCCCCTCGAAGGGCTCGATCTTCAGGACCGCGAAGTCGTCCTCGTCATCGAACGCCATCGCGACGACGTGCGCCGTGTGGCGGCGAGAGGTCCCGGTGAAGACGATGTCGATCAGCGGATAGCGGACGACCGAGATGTCATCTCGGTACGGGATCTCACTCGGGTCATCGATGTCGATGACGTGAGCGTTCGAGATGATGTAGCCGTCGCCCGAGACGCAGAACCCGGAGCCGCTGTCGATCGCGCCGATCATCACATCGGTCGGATCGAGCGGACGCAGCCGCTCTCCGTCGATGGAGGTCTCGTGCAGGTAGCGATCCCCGTCCTTCTCGCGGAAGACCATTTTCTTCTCGATGTAGACGATACTCGACAGCACGCCACGAAGCTGAGCCTGCTCCGCGCGCTCGAGCTCGATCGGGTCGTAGTGCTTCAGCTTCTCGTTGGTCTCCTCGAGTTGCTCGCGGAGCGCATCGAGATCGCCTTGACCCGTCGACTCCACATCCTGAATGCGCTCCCGGAGCTGCTCCGCGCGCAGCTCGAGCGCCTTCTCCCGTGCCTCGTAGGCGACGAGCTCCCCGCGATGTCTCGACTCCTGCTCGACGATGCGCTGGTGAGCGAGCTCGAGGTTCTTCTCGAGGGCCTCGTTCACGTCCTGCTGCTCGCGCACGAGGATCACTGCGGGGATCGCCACGCCGATCACGACGAGGATCACGAGGACCCAGGTCATCCGGGCCGGCATGTGGCTCCGTCGAGCGGGGGTGCCGTGCTCCTCGAGCCCGAGCGCCTGCTTCAACCGGATGATCGTCGACTTGCCGAAGTCGGGCGCCACCGGAGGGGGGGCAGCGGCATCGCCCATGGCGAGCGTCACGGTCTGGGTCGCGGTCGTACCGTGGACCACGACGAAGCTCGGTCCGGTCTCTCGTCCGAACTGCACGAGGTCGCCGCTGTGCAACTCGGTCCTCGACTCGATCTGCCGACCGTTGACCAATGTCCCGTTCTTCGATCCGAGATCCTCCACCTCGAGTCGGCCGTCGACCGCGTCGAGACGCGCGTGCAGTGACGAGACGTGAGGGAACCGGTCGCTGTCCAGGACGAGACCGTTGGAAGGATCTCGTCCCACCGACAGACCCGCGCCGGGAATCTCGACCAGGGAGGTCCAGCTCGGGATGTTCAGCGGCTTGAGCTTGAGGGAGGGTCGGCTGTCCATGGGGCGATCTTACCCCGGTTCGCGAGCGACGCGCCACACCGCCAAGGCGCGGATGCGGCGGACTCCGGAGGCAACAAAGTGCCGGTTCATGGCCGCGGAAGTGCGACCCGCGTCAGTGCCCGGAGCGGGTGGTTTACCCCTTCCGACAGCAGGGGTACGGTCGCGAGGTGGTCGGCCATCGTAGGACCGCGATCTTCTCGAGAGCAGCCCTCCGAAAACGAACGTTACGGGCACTGCAGCCCGGAACGAAGTGTGTGTGGATCCACGAGGCGGGTCGGTCCGAGGTGCGACGTCGGTCGTCGTCGAGCGGTGAGATCGAGCGGTCCGCGCGGTGTTGCCTCCGCGCGGTGTGCCTTCCGCTTCGTGCCGTCCTTGCACCGTGTACCTTTCGCCCGTGTGTTGCTGGTGAACCAGGAGTCCTGATGTCCCTCCGTCGATCGTTGCTCGCCGTCGCCGTCCTTCTCGGCTCTTCGCTCTCGCTGGGTGCGCGCGAGTCGATCTCCCTCGTCTCCGACTACGCTCTGTCGCCGGACGGACAGCGATTGGTGTTCGTCTGGGTCGGCGATCTCTGGACGGTCGACTCCCGCGGTGGCGAGGCGACTCGTCTGACCGTGAACGACGCCGAGGACTACGCGCCCTGCTTCAGCCCGGATGGCTCGGAGATCGCGTTCGTCTCCACCCGGAACGAGGGTCGCCAGCTCTTCACGATGCCGGTCGAGGGCGGCACGCCGACGCAGCACACCTTCCACAGTGAAGGCGTCTACCTCGAGGAGTACGGTCCGAAGGGTGACGCGTTCCTGGTGCGTGCCGTGCGCGACCACTTCTGGCGCGACCCGTCGCGGTTCTTCCGGGTCGAGCGGGGGGGGAAGACCGCGGACCAATTGTTGTTCGATGCCGCGGGAGCCGACGGTCGCCTTTCCCCCGATGGCAAGTCGTTGCTCTTCTCCCGTGAGGGAACGAACTGGTTCCGCAAGGGCTACGAGGGAAGCCAGGCATCGCAGATCTGGCTCTACGAGCTGGAGACGGGGACCTTCCGCGAGGTCCTCGCGGACGACCTCGGCTTTCGACATCCCCGCTGGAAGCCGGACGGTTCCGGGTTCTACTACACCGGGCGGCAGAGCGGCTCGTTCAACCTCTGGGAGTGTGACATCGATGGCACCGATCGCCGACAGCTGACCGACTTCGACGACGACTCGGTGCATCGGCCCGAGGTGTCGCGCAACGGCGAAGTGATCGTTTTCTCCCAACTCTTCGATCTGTACCGCTTCGAGCCCGGTTCGGGTCGACCGCCGCGACGGATCGAGATCTACCAGGACGGCGAGCCGCTCGCGCCGGAACTCGTGCGCCGCAACCTCACCTCCGCCGATGAGGTCGCGTTCACCGACGATGGGCTCGAGATCGCGTTCGTCGCGGGGGGCGACGTCTGGGTGATGGACACCGAGCTTCGCGAGCCCCGTCGGATCACCTCGACCCCCGAAGAGGAGCGCGACCCGGTGTTCTCCGCGGACGGGGAGCAGCTCTACTTCGTCAGTGACGCCGACGGCCAGTGCGACATCTGGCGCGCCGAGCGGAAGCGGTCCGACTCGTACTGGTGGCAGAACGAGGAGTTCCGGTTGGAGCGGTGGACGCGGGACCCTGCGGTCGAGTCGAACCTGGAGTGCGTGCCGAACGCGAAGCAGCTCGCGTTCGTCCGCGGGCGAGGCGACCTGGTCCTCCGCAACATCGAGGACGGCGCGGAGCAGACGCTGCTCACGTCCTGGAACGCGCCGGACTACACCTTCTCTCCGGACGGGAAGTGGGTCGCGTACGCGGTCGACGACAACGATTTCAATCGCGACATCTGGATCGAGCCGATCGACGGGAGCCGACCTCCGTTCAATCTGTCGGTCCACCCCGACAACGATCGCGGACCATCGTGGTCACCGGATGGCCGGAAGCTCGCGTGGACCGGTCGGCGAGCCGACGACGAGACCGACATCTACTACGTCTACCTCCGGAGCGAGGACGACGAGGAGGACTCCCGGGATCGCCGGCTCGAGAAGGCCCTCGAGAAGATGAAGAAGGGGCGGAAGCCGGCGAAGGGCGCCAAGCCCAAGGGCGATGACGCGAGGCCGGATGCGGCGTCGAAGAAGGATGGAGCGCCCTCGGCGAAGCAGGAGCCGGCCAAGGACAACTCGGCGAAGAGCGACGAGAGCAAGAACGACGACGCGGAAGAGAAGAAGGACGAGAAGAAGGAGGATGCCGCGAGCGGGACGGTGATCGACTTCGAGGGGATCCACGAGCGGATTCGCCAGATCTCCATCTCGGACTCCTGGGAGTCCTCACTGCTCTGGATCGAGGACGACAAACTGGTCTTCGACGCGACGATCAACGGGGATTCGGGATCCTACTCGGTGGAGTTCCCCGACCAGCTGAGCCCCAAGAAGTTCTCCTCCACGCGGGTTCGCGGGGCCGCCGTCCTGAAGGGTGCGAAGTCGCTGGGGCTCGTGAACCGCGGACAACCGGCCCTCCTCTCGTTCGCGGCGAAGCTCCAGTCGTTCGCGTTCACCGCTCATCAGGCCATCGATCCGAGGACGCGCTACCGCATCGGCTTCGACCAGGCGTGGCGCGCCATGCGAGATGGCTTCTACGATGATCGTCTGGGCAACCGCAACTGGGATGCGATCCGGGCGAAGTACGGCACCGCCGCCGAGGACGCGATCGACGACGACGCGTTCGCTCGAGTCGTTCAACTGATGCTCGGCGAGCTCAACGGATCCCACCTGGGCTTCAGCAATCGTGGTGGGCCGCGAGGTGGCCGAGATGACCAGCAGTGGACCGAAGTCACCGCGCACCTCGGGTTGCGCTTCGACCGGGAGTACCTCGGCCCCGGCTGGAAGGTTCGGGACGTCGTCCTGGGCGGCCCGACCTCCGAGGTCGACTCTCGCGTCGAGCCAGGCGAGATCGTTCTCGCGGTCGACGGCGTGTCGGTCGACCCGTCGCTGCCCGTGCATCGAGTTCTCAACGGGCTTCCCGATCGCGACATCCAGCTGCGAGTGCGATCGACGTCCGGCGACGAGCGCGACGTGACGCTCCGACCGACGAGCTACGGTGAGATCCGTCGGCTCCTCTACGACGAGTGGGTCACCCACAACGAGCGACGCGTCGAGGAGCTGTCGGAGGGGCGTCTCGGATACCTCCACATCCGCGGGATGAACTGGTCGAGCTTCCTGAAGTTCGAGCTCGAGCTCTATCGAGTGGGACACGGCAAGGACGGACTCGTCATCGACGTCCGCGCCAACGGCGGCGGATCGACGGCCGATCACCTGCTGACCGCGCTGACCCAGCCGCGACACGCGATCACCGTCCCGCGAGGTGGGGGCCCCGGCTACCCACAGGATCGACGCGTCTATGCGTCGTGGACCAAGCCCATCGTGGTGCTCTGCGACCAGGACAGTTTCTCCAACGCGGAGATCTTCGCGCACGCCATCAAGACGCTGGGGCGCGGCAAGCTCGTCGGCCAGCCGACAGCCGGCGGCGTGATCTCCACCGGCGGCGCGCGCATCCTCGATCTCGGATTCCTCCGCATGCCCTTCCGCGGTTGGTTCCTGCTCGATGGAGAGGACATGGAACTCAACGGTGCCATGCCCGACGTCCGCGTGGAGCGCGAACCGGGCGACTGGCCGGCCGGGCGCGATCCTCAACTCGCGACCGCGGTGAGCGTGCTGCTCGAGGATGTGGCGACCTGGAAGGCACGGCCGGAGCCGGTGTTGCGGAAGGCGTCGGAGCGTCGCGACGTTCCGGTCCGCGAGGTGCGCCGAGCGCGGTTCTGAGGCCCGTTGGGATGGTGACGCTCGGGTGCGAAGTTCCTCGCCCGCGCGGCGCGAATGATGGGGGCTGGTCCGGGCTCCCGCGTTATGATCCTCCCTCGACACCGGTCGGCGGGGCCCCAATGCCCTGCCCGACAACGCCGATGAGCCCGAGGCTCCACCGCCGACCGGTCCCAGAAGAAGAATGGTGAATCGATGGAAGTCGAAGTTCTGGTCGACGACGAGCTTCGTGGGATCTGCCGTGACATTCTCTCCCGAGGCAGCGAGGAGGCGTCCTGGCTCGCCGGGAGCCACAGCGACACGTTCCAGACCGAGGCCTTCTGTGGCGGTTTCGATGCCGAGGAGCGCGCGTTCTGCTTCAGTTGGTACCGGCCCGACGGGGTCGAGGTCTGGTTCGAGTTCTCCCTCGAGGAGGCCGCGGCGATCGCCGCGGCGCGGGTGTGTCGCTTGATCGGAGAGACCGCGCCGTTCGGATAACGGCGTCGCCTCACACCGCGTGCTCGATCATCCTTGCGCAGACCTCGATCAAGCGCGGGACGTCGATCGGTTTCGGTAGATAGTCATCGGCACCCGCTTCGAGGCAACGCTCGCGATCGCCGAGCATCGCATTCGCGGTCAGCGCGATCATCGGAATTTCGATCCCGTCCGCGCGGAGCAGGCGGAGGGCCTCGTAGCCGTCCATCTCCGGCATCTGCATGTCCATCAGCACGAGGTCGAACGGCCTTCCGGCGGTGAGCCGTTGGTGGACCCGTTCGACGGCGAGGCGGCCGTTCTCCACGCACTCGATCTCCGCGCCGTGTCGTTTCAGGTGGAATGCGATCAGTCGCTGATTGTCCAAGCCATCCTCGGCGATCAGGATGTGCTGGGACGCGAGTCGTCGGTTCGCACGCTCTGCGTCGGCTCGCGTCGGGGGCGACGGGGCGCCCTCATCCGCCGGCGTCGAGCCGTCGACCAAGCTCGCTTCCGGCACCGCGTCGACATCCAAGGTGACGGTGAAGGTCGATCCGCGACCCGGCTCCGAGGTGACGCCGAGGCGGCCGTCGAGTCGCTCGATCAAGTGTCGGCTGATGGCGAGACCGAGCCCGGTGCCGCCGTACCGTCGCGTCGTCGACCCGTCGGCCTGGGTGAACGGCTGGAACAGGTGACCGATCTGCTCCTCGGAGAGACCGATCCCCGTGTCCGAGACCGCGATCGAGAGCTCGCCGCGCCCGGTCTCCTCGACCCTTCGATACCGGACCGAGAGCTCGACCGATCCTCGGTCCGTGAACTTGACCGCGTTCCCGACGAGGTTGACGAGGACCTGACGGAGTCGCGTCGGATCGGTGTGGATGGCCGCGGGGACCCTGGACTCGAACTTGGCGCCGAGGAGGATGCCCTTCTCGTCGGCTCGCACGCGGTTGAGGGTGATCGTCTCGGAGATCAACGACCTCAGCGGTGTCTCCAGCCGCTCGATCGTCAGCTTTCCCGCTTCGATCTTCGAGAGGTCGAGGATGTCGTTGATGATCGAGAGCAGGTGTTGCCCGTTCTTGCGGATGATCGACGCGTACTGCTGACGGTCGGACTCGCTGATCTCCGAGTCGACCAGGAGGTCCGAGAAGCCGAGCACCGCGGTCATCGGCGTGCGGATCTCGTGGCTCATGTTCGCGAGGAACTCGCTCTTCGCCTCGTTGGCCATCTTCGCCTGGGCGACCAGCTCATCCAGGCGGACCTGCGCGCGATGCCGCTCGTCGATGTCCACGTGCACGCCGCTCATTCGCGTCGGCTCGTCCTCGGCCGACCACTCGACGATCGCGCCGGTCGCTTGGACCCAACGCCAGTCGCCGCTCTTCCCGCGCAAGCGCGTCTCGACCATGAACGTTTCCGACTCGCCGCGGAGATGGCGTTCGATCGCGGCCGCGGACTGCGCCGTGTCGTCGGGGTGCACGAGGGACATCCAGGTCTCGAGCGTCATGGGAAGCTCTTGCGGCTCGTAGCCGAGCATCGTGTACCACTCGTCGTTGAAGTAGACCTCATCCGTTCGGAGGTCCCAGTCCCAGAGACCCTGCTTGGACGCACGCACCGCGAGCTCCAGCCGCTGCTCCGTCTCCTTCAGCCGTGTCATGTCCGTCCGCACCGCGATGAAGCCATCGATCGCGTCGGACTCGTCGCGCAGCGGGACGATCGTCGTGTCGACCCAGTAGTAGTGCCCGTCCTTCCGGCGATTGCGGAGCTCACCGTGCCAGACGTTGCCGGAGTGAATCGCGCGGTACATTTCGCTGAAGAACCGGGGGTCGTGGAGACCGGAGTTGAGGAGCCGGTGGTCCTGACCGAGTAGTTCGTTCCTCGTGTACCCGCTGATCTCGCAGAACTTCTGGTTCGCGTGCACGATGCGTCCGCGTCGATCGGTCACGGCGACCACCGCGTGCGCGTCGATCGCCGTCTTGTGGTTCTCGAGCGCTCGGCGCGTCGCGATGACCTCCGTCAGATCGCGCAGGACGGCGAGGATCATGCCCCGCTCACCGACGTGGGGGACGAGCTCGAGCTGCACCTCGACCGGGATACGGCGACCATCGCCGCGCTCGATCGCCGTCTCGAACGGTGGGGGATGGGGTCGATCCTCGTGAAGGTCCCCGATCACGGCTCGAATGGAGTCCTCGCTGAGCTTCACGTCGAGGTCGAGAGGACTCGCCCGCAGGAGCGCCTCGCGTGCTCGACCCGTGAGCTTCACTGCGGCGGCGTTCACGTCGACGAAGCGCAGGGTCGCCGGGTCGATCAGGAAGATCGCATCCCGAACCGCGGCGAGCTGAGCGGCGGCACGACTCTCGCGATCGCGCTCCTCCGCCGAGCGGCGCGTGGTGCGAACACCGAAGGTGGCGAAGGCGATGAGCGTCAGGACCACGGCGGCGAGCAGTGGTGTGACCGCCGAGTGGAACGCGGCCGCCTCCTCCGCTCGCTCTTCGAGCTCGCTCCGCTGTCGAGCCTGCAGTCGCGAGGCCGTGTCGAGGAGTCGGCGCATTGCGTCTTGCGACTGAGCATCCATCGTCGCCATGATCGCCGCCGCGTGGGGAGTGTCGCCGTCCTCGATCGCGTCGACGACCTCGAAGCCGAGGTCGGCGACTCGCTGGACGGCGCGCGCCGCGCTCTGGAGGTCTTCCGCGACCTGGGCCTCCAGGTTGGGACGGGAGGCGAGCGCATCGTTGGCGATCCGGTACTCCGCGAGAGCGAGCGAGATCCGAGCCCGCACCTTCTTCGGGGGTTCACCGGAGAAGATATCGTTGCCCGGTGTGTTGACGGCGAGCGAGCGCGCGAGGAGGCCGTTGAGGCTCGCGAGCTCGAAGGCGAGCTCCGAGCTCTGCTCCGCCGAGTTCCGCATCCGCTGGACGAGCGTCCACGATGTCCACGCGCCGGCGAGCAGCGTCAGTGCGCCGAACGTCGACAGGGCGAGGGCGATCAGGGTCCAGCGGGTTCGGACCCCGCGGGGGGAGTTGGGCACACGGGACTCCGAGTTTCGCGTACGGAGGTCTACGAGGGGTCACGTTCGCGCTCGCGGGTCGGGCGACCGCAAGCGACGGACGGACATAGCTCGAATATCGGAGTGCGACCCGCAGCGACTTGAGGCGATGCGTCTGGGTTATCGGTCGCTGACGACGGGACCCGATGGATACGCTCGCCGCACGAAAAGCGGCCGAAGGGATGACCCTCCGGCCGCTCGATCCTGATTCCGATCCGGGTGAAGGCCCGGGGCTTCGCAACGGCCCTTACGGCGCCGGTGGAGGCGGCGGCGGAGGAGGCGCCGGTGGACCGAAGAGACGGGCCAACGGGGTCTGGCTCGCCGGGAGCCAAGTCGCCATTCCTGCGCACCACACCAGCGTGTCCCCCGTGAGGAGCCCGTTGGCGATCATCTGTCGGACCTGCGCGTCTCCGAAGGGCCCCAGGGTTCGGCCTTGATCGGCGACGTGCCACTGACTGGAAGGCAAGGGCGGTGGAGCCGCGGCCGGGGCGGCCGTTCCCGCGCCACCCATCCCGTGGACCATCTGGTTCGCCATGGCGAAGCCCATCCCGAGTCCCATTCCCTCCGAGGCCCCACCACCGGAGGGATTCTCGGCGGCCGCCATCATGGCGCTTCCCATTTGATACTGCTGGAAGCGGGCCATGTCTCCGATCACGCCCATGCTGGTTCGCTTGTCGAGCGCCTTCTCCACCTCTTCCGGGAGGGAGACGTTGACGATGAACAGCTGCGGGACGTCGAGCCCGTACTCGTCATCGACGCGCTCGACCACCGCCTGCCGCAGGTCCTCGGACAGCTCCCGGTAGTTCGCCGCGAGGTCGAGGGCCGCGATCTTGGAACTCGCGACGATGTCGGCGAACGAAGTGTTGATCATCGAGCGCATCAGCTCGGTGACCTCCTCCGTCTGGAACTCCCCGTCGGTGCCGACGAGCTCCTCGATCAGTGCGCGCGGATCGGTCGCCCGCAGGGCGTAGGTGCCGAACGCGCGGAGCCGGATCGGCCCGAAGTCCGCGTCGCGCATCATGATCGGGTTGGGCGTCCCCCACTTCAGATCGGTCACCTGTCGGGTGCTGACGAAGTAGATCTCTGCCTTGAACGGGCTCTCGAACCCGTACTTCCAGCCCTGGATCGTGCTGAGGATCGGGAGGTTCTTCGTCTCCAGGGTGTACATCCCCGGGTCGAAAATGTCGGCGACCTTGCCCCGATCGACGAAGATCGCCATCTGCCCGGGACGGACGATCAGCTGGGCGCCGTTCTTGATCTCGTTGTTGTAGCGGGGGAACCGCCAGACCAGAGTGTGTCGACTGTCATCGATCCACTCGATGATGTCGATCAGTTCCCCGCGGAGCTTGTCAAAGAGACCCATGGTCATCCTCTTCGTTCATCTTCCGTCCGCTGCCATCTTCCGTTCACGGCGAGCGTCCATCCACCGACAGCGGAGGAATTCGTCGAGATGTCAGGCGGAGCACTTCTCCCAGACCTCTAGGGTAGTATCGCCGTACGAGCGTCGAAACTCGACCCTCGTTCCCGGAGGATCCGACGGCGAGTCGATGTCGGTCGGTCGCTCGTGCCCGATGAGGCCCCCCGCTCGAAGGACCGCGCTCGTCGCCAACTGCACCAGGAGCCGTCGGGGATCCTCCTTCTCGTTCGACTCGCGGAACGTCGGGAACGGAGGATCCAGGAAGACGATGTCGAAAGCCTGTTCGGCTCGGAGCTGCGGCCAGCCCTCCCGGTAGATGTCCGCATCGAGGAGCCGACAACGGCGCCCGAGGTCGAGGTTCTGGAGATTGCGTCGTAGGACCGCGGTGACTTCGCGTGCGTTCTCGACGAGCACCACCTCGGCCGCGCCGCGGGAGAACGCCTCGATGCCGATGGCTCCCGAGCCGGAGAACACGTCGAGAAATCGTGCACCTCGCAGCCGGGTCCCGAGATGGTTGAAGAAGGCTTCGCGCACCCGGGTTCGCATCGGTCGGACCTGCAACCCGGGAGGGACGTCGAGTGTGCGCCCGCGCAGAGTGCCGGATGCGATCCGAATGCCGCGTCGGTGGCTCATCGTCTGGGTCGGCCGAGACGGAAACGGATCGACGCCAGGTCCTGCTCACCCGAGAACTCGTCGGTGATCTTCACCTCGAGCCGGTACCACCCCTCGGACCTTCGCTCGACGACGTAGTGGACGCGGATCACCGCGGGGTTCAGGGGACGGTCGGAGAACGCGGTCGTCCCCTTGTTCAATTGGAGACGTGAGACGTAGTCCTCGTTCTCGTCGTACAGGGTCGCCTCTGCGGAGTAGCGGCACTGGTAGCCACTGCCGGTCGTCCGGGTGCTGAGCCCCTCGAGCGTGGCATCGATGAGCAGCTGATCACGCGGGAGCAGCGACTGGAGATCGATCTCCAGGTCCTTGCCGTTGCGTTTGAGCTCGAACGGGGTCAGCTCGGTGATCCGGAACTCGTTATCGCGTTCGGTGTCGGCCTCGGTCTCCGTCGGTGCCGCGGTCGATGCCGAAGCGAGCAGCGCGTTGCCCCGCTCCTCTTCTTCGATGTCGTGGAAGAACGCGGCCATGCGGAGGCGCACACCGATGCTCGGGTGAGCCAGTCGCTCGAACGCTTCGACGAGCGACTTCTGATATCGAGATGGATCGCCGACCCCGAGGTCGTGGAGGGCGATGACCTCGATGATCAGCTCTTGGAGGTTGAGGCGTTCGGGAAGCCGCAGCGCGCGCTCGAGCGAGCCGAGCCGTTCGATCTCGGCGAGTGCTCGTCGAAGTCGGCCGAGGGCGTCGGGCGACACCACGGGGTCGGGTGATGCAGCGCGACTCGGTGCGGAGTCCTCGTGGGCAACGGGCGTCGAGGCGTCGATCGCCGGTCGGACCTGGACGAGCGCCGCGGTGTCGGGACGGCGCATCGTCGGGGATGACGAAACGGTCACTTCCACCGGGCTCGGTCGTGTCGACGGATCGGCCGGGGACGGTGACGGGTCATCGCTGGTCGGGGTTCCCGACGTGGGGTCGTAGACGAGCGGCACCGCGATGTCCGGATCGGATCGCGATGGGTCACGATCCCGCTCGCCCGACATCGCGCACGCGACGACGAGTGGGGCCAGACAGAGAAGGGCGGTCCGCACCGCGGTGCGGGACGTCCTCCGGCGAACCGTTGGGGACTGCATCGACTGCAAGTCCTTCCCGGCGGGCAACCGGCGAATGGCGAGCGAGTCGGCGATTGTGGCGGATCGGAAGGGTGTCCGAAAGGGGGAAAGCTCCGGACCCCGTCACTCCGCGACGCGGCGGTCCGCGATGTCCTCGGCCAGGATCCTCTGCGTGATCAGCAGATCGCGGTACTCGCCCGGCGGGTAGGCGTAGATCGACTCCCGCGACACCGAAGCGAGGATGGCGGTGGCGTTCGCGAGGTGCTCCCCGTCGGGGTCGAGCTTCTGGTCGACCATGTCGAGATGCGCGCGTACCAGATCGAACGTGAACGGAACCTCGGCGGGGCGCAAACGGTGCCCCTTGGCAAAGCTCTCCAGCGCTTCGGGGTGTCGACCGAGGATGCGCAGGATCACCCCCCGGTCGTGCCACGCCTCGGCGAAGTTCGGGTCGTAGAGCAGCGAGATCTCGAGATGCTCGAGCGCTCGCGCGAGCTGCTGTCGGTCACCGGTCGATCCCGGCTCCTGGGTCCGAGCGATCACCATCGCGTGATGGTAGTGCTCGCGAGCGGTCTCTTTCGGATCGACTCTGGGGTTCAGGAGTCGCACCGGCGATCTCGCATCGATGACGCTGCGGTTGCGAGCGAGGTCGCTCACCACCAACCGGAAGCGCGTCGACTCCGAGCCGATCAACGGCGGCCTCCACAGGAACGAGCCCTGACCATCGGTCGAGCGCAGGTCCTTCGCGAGGAGGCGCCAGTGCCGGCCACCATCGACCGAGACTTCGAGTTTGGCCGCGTCCGCATCGAGGTTCTCATCGTGCACCAGCCACTGGATCGGCAGCTCCTCACCCGCGGTGTGCACCGGAGTTCCTTCGCCGACACCGGCGAGGAGCTCGCCATCGGGAGGGAGGGTGTCCACGACCACACGTTGGTCGGCCGGTGTGTCGGGACCCGGCGCCGGTCGATCGGCGTGTCGGTTCTTGGAGATCGCGCGCAGGTAGAAGAAGTACTGGCCCTCGTCCGGCGCCTCGAAGATGTAGGGCGTCGTGGCATCCGGATCGTTGATCCGCTGCCATGGGCCGAGTTCGCGGCGAAACCAGATCTGGACCTCGGCGACTTCGTGGGGGTCGAAGCCGGTGATCCGGTAGTGCAACGGAAACCGACGGAAGCACGAGTAGGGATCGGCTGCGAGCGCCCGCGATCCGCGGAAGCCATCGAAGGAGACGACGCGGACCGGCTCGGGGGTCACCCAGTGACCGACGTTGCCTGCGCGGTCGCGAGCGGAGACTCGGATCTCGAGGCTTCCCGACGCGAGCGGAGAGAACCACTGCACCCGGCCCTCCGCCGGATAGGGACCTTGTCCCGTCATCTCCTCCCACGGGTCGTTCGAGTTGCGTCGCCACTCGATCGACACGGGACGATCGCCGAGGTCCGCATCGGAGGCGGCCCATTCGACGACGAGATCCGATCCCCCGTAAACCGCCTCGGTCGGCGTCGGTCGGGCCACCCGAACCTCGGGAGCGACCGTGTCGACGATGCAGACGTAGCTCGGCGCAGTGCCCGGTTGGGGCGGCGGTGTTCGGAGGCCGGCGGCATCGATCGCGACGATCGTGAAGCCGAACTCACCGTCCGACGGCGCGACGAACGGAAACGCATCGGGCGTCGATCGACGCTCGGGATGCTCGTTCCAACTGCGCCCGCCGTCGGTGGTGTAGAAGAGCTGGTACTCCCGGATCGGCGCTGCACCGACGGCGTCGGTCGAGAAGGAGAGCTCCAAGGACCGGGTCGAGAAGTAGGCGCGAACCGCAACGTCTTCGGCGTCGACGGCGGCCGCCATCAGCGCCGCGGCGGTCAGCGCGGTGAGGATTCGGATCACGGGAGAGCCCCCTCTCGGACCGCTCGACTCAGAACAACTCGAGCTGTCGGTCCCGGGTTTCGCTTTGACCCCAGTGGAACCAGCGGCGGAATCCCTCCCAGCACTCCTGACACAGGTAGTACACCTGGTCGTCGAACTTGACGTACTGGTGCGTCGGGATGTGCTCCTGGTGGAAGCACCGGTTGCAGGTCTGCTTCTCCATGGCGTGGTGTTCCTCCGGGAGATGGAGAGATCCGTTCTCTCCGTTCATCGGCTGAGCCCGGCGGGGGGTTGAGGCCCAAGGTCGGGAAAAGCAGACGAGCGGGGGGGAGGATCGGGGGCAGGGTCGGGGATCGGGAGGCGGCCTGGCGAGGCAGGATCGGGAGCGCGGCCCCGAGTGTCAGATCGTCGCGGAGGTCTCTCCGGTCGACACCGTCCACACGTCCAACAGATCGCCCGACAGCGGCGACTCGAACATCACCGCTTCACCGGTCGAGGGATGGCGGAAGCGAATGCGGAAGGCGTGGAGGGCATGCCGGGTGAGGATCGCTTCCCCCTGCGGTTTCCTGCCCTCCAGCTCGGCGGCGGTGATGCGCTTCTCTCGTCCGTAGAGGGCATCGCAGAGGATCGGGTGTCCGATGGCCTTCAGGTGGAGGCGGATCTGATGCGTCCGCCCCGAACGGGGAAAGCAGTGGATCCATGCGAACTCGCCGCAGGCGCGGAGGAGGCGCCAATGGGTGAACGACGCTTTGCCCTGCTCGTCGTGGCGGATCGCCATCTTCTTGCGATCGGTGAGCGATCGCGCGATCGGGAGATCGATGTCCCCCTCGGTGGACGTCGGCACACCGTGGACGCACGCGAGATACTCCTTGTGGACCTCGCGCTCCTTGAACTGCGCGGAGAGGTTTCGATGCGCGGCGTCGGTGCGCGCGATCAGGATCACGCCCGAGGTCTCGCGATCGAGACGGTGGACGATACCGGGTCGGTAGTCCCCGCCCTCGCGAGAGAGCCGATCGGTGTGACCGAGGAGCGCGTTGACGAGGGTGCCTCCGGCCGCGGTGCCGGGGGATGGGTGGACGACCAGGTCCGCAGGCTTCTCGATGACGAGGAGCGCTTCGTCCTCGTGGAGGATCGTCAGCGGGAAGTCCTCGGGGATGGGGAGCGCCGGAGGGGGAGCGGGGAGATCGACGACGACACGTTGGTTCGCCTCGAGGCGTGCGCTCGGCTTCCGCACGCGACCATCGATCGTGACGCGGCCGTCGTCGATGCACCGTTTGAGCGCGTTGCGGGAGAGGTCGGGCAGCTGCTCCGCGAGCCAGGCATCGAGGCGGCGGCCTTCGTCGGCGGGGGCGACGCGGAGCGGGACGATCCGATCTCCGGAGGAGTCCTCGGGATCGTCCTGCTCGTCATCGGTCTCGGGAGCGTCAGTCTCGGGAGCGTCGTCCATCGCGGAGGCGATCAACCTCCGGTGGCGGGCTGCGAGGTCGGCTGCGGCGTGTCCGTCGTCGTCGGTGCGGGATCCGAGCCGGTCCCGGCGGCCGACGGTGAAGGAATCGGCGGGACCTCGACCTTCGGCGTCGTCGAAGAGGTCTCCGGTGCAGGCTCGACGGGCGGCGGCGGCACGTGGAAATCCGCGTCGAGGCTCGCGGCCGACTCGAGATGCGACGCGAAGAAGGTCACCAACGGGTTGTCGGCGTCGTTCTTCTTCGCCTCTCGGATGACCTCGAGAGCGCGCTCGCGGTTGCCCGGCTCGCCCTTCTGGAGGAGCCACCCCGCGTAGTCCGCTGCCATCCAGCCGTAACCCGAGTTGGCCTTCACGACCTTCGCGACGCGCTCACTGATCTGCTCGTCGGTGACGTTGGGACTCTCCTTGAACGCCACGTAGAGCGCAGCGTTGTCGGAGAGCAAGCTGCTCGTTCCGAACCGCTCGATCATTCCGACGATCGCGAAGATCGCGATGATCGCGCAGAGTCCGACCAGCAGCGGGACTCGGTACTGGGTGAAGAAACCCCGGACTGCATCGGTGGCGTGCTCGAGCGTCTCCTCGAGGTGGATCGTGTCGTCGACCGGTGCCTTCGGCTTGGAGGACTCGGTCGACTTCTTGCCCTTGGGCTTCTTCTTCTTGGCCACGGCGGC